>DAIESR010000072.1 GCA_027346205.1 Beijerinckiaceae bacterium | reverse complement strand
GTAATCGGCGACCGAATGGCGCCCGCAGGCCGCCTCGAAAGCCGCGTGGAAGCTCAGCGAATCAGGGTCCTCCTGCGTCCGGCGCGCCGCCAGCATGGGCGTGAGATCGGCGCCGCCGCCGAACCAGACTTTGCTCGTGACGACGAATCGCGTGTTCATATGCACCGTCGGCACATGCGGATTCCACGGATGGACAATGAGCGAAATGCCGGAGGCCCAAAAGCGCGGGTCCTCCTCCGCGCCGGGGATCTGCTTGGCGAATTCGGGCGGGAAGCTGCCATAGACGGTCGAGACATGCACGCCGGCCTTTTCGAACAGCCGGCCGTGGAGGATCGCCATCGTGCCGCCGCCGCCATCGGCGCCGGAATGGTCCTTGCGCTGCCAGGGCTTGGTCTCGAAACGGCACGGCTCCTTCACATCCGCATAAGGCCCCGGGCATTCGGCTTCGAGCGTTTCGAGCGCGGCGAGGATTTTCTTTTGCAAAGTCTCGAACCAGCCACGCGCTTCGGCCTGACGGAGTTCGAGATCATTCATCACGCTCATCAGCAAAACTCTTTTTGGAATCGACCGCCGCCGGTGCAGGGGGATGCTGATAGGCCCACAGCGGCGAGCACTCAAATAGAATCGGCGGCGCCACTCTCAAGCATTGTTTTCGCATCAGATTTATCCCGCAGCCGGTTCCCGCCTGCGGATCTGATGCACTTGCACGAACGAACTTCAAACGCCTTGCGCGTGACGCAGGCCGTCGCGATCGAGATAACGATCGAAGACCGCGCAGACGGAGCGCACGAAATCGCGGCCCTCGGGCGTCACATGGACGACCGATTTGGCCACAGTCACGAGTCCATCCGCCTCCATCTCGGCCAGCATCGCACGCTCCCGAACGAGATTGGCGGGCGCGCGCCCGTGGCGGGCGGCAACATCGGCGAGGTCGACATGGAAATCGCACATCAGCCGCTCGATGATCTCGGCCCGGAAGAGATCACTCGGCCCGAGCGCGATCCCGCGGGTGACAGGCAACCCACCCGCTTCGATCTGCGCCCGCCATTGTGCGACATCCGCCGCGTTCTGGACATAGGCTTGCGGCAGGCGCCCGATCGCCGAAGCCCCGAAGCCGAGCAAGACATTGGCGGCATCGGTCGTATAGCCTTGAAAATTGCGCCGCATGTGCTGCTCCGCCGCCGCGCCAGCGAGCCCATCCTCGGGTCGCGCGAAATGATCGAGGCCGAGGCGTTGAAATCCCGCCGCCTCGAAAAGCTCGGCAGCGCGGCGCTGCATGACGAGCCGCGCCCGCGCATCGGGCAGATCGGCATCGGCGATCAATTTCTGATGCGGCTTCAGCCAAGGCACATGGGCATAGCCGAACAGAGAGAGACGATCCGGCGCCAAGCTCAGCGTCTCCCCGATCGTCGCCTCGACACTCCCCAGGCTCTGGCGCGGCAAGCCAGACATCAAATCGAGATTGATCGATTCGATCCCGGCGCCACGCAAGGCCTCGACCGCGTGGGCAACGAGTTCATAGGGCTGGGTGCGATTGATCGCGGCCTGCACATCGGGACAAAAATCCTGCACGCCAAGACTTGCGCGGTTGACGCCCGCATGCGCGGCCGCGGCGATCCAATCGCGCGACAAGACGCGCGGATCGACCTCGACGGCAATATCAGCCTCGTTTGCGAGATCGAATCGCTCGGCGAGTCGGTCCAGAATGGCGGTCAGCTCATCGGGCGAAAGCATATTGGGCGTGCCGCCGCCGAAATGCACCAAGCCTATGGCGAGCCGTTCGGACAGGGCATCGGCGACCAGATCGATCTCGGCAAGGAGATCGGCGACATAATCGCTGATCGGCGCGTGCGAATTGACGACTTTGGTGTGGCAGCCGCAATACCAGCAGAGCTGCGCGCAGAAGGGCACATGGATATAGACCGAAATCGCGCCATCGGCGCGACCGAGCGCCGCGAGCCATTGGTGATAGTCGGCAGCGTCCACCGCTGCGGAAAATTGCACCGCCGTGGGATAAGACGTGTAGCGCGGCACCCTGCCGCCATATCTGGCGATGAGACGATCGAGCGTATCGATCTCCGCCGTGTCCGTCATGTCGTGCGATTGGATCAAGCCGAGCCCTTTCCGCAATCCATCACTTAAACGCGACGACAGCGGAATTCGGCCTTGACGTGCATCAAGGATTTACGAGACGAGAACTTTTGCCGCAGGACCGCGCCGCTTTCGTGTTCGGTCGAACAGCCACCAGCGTTCCCGGATCAAATCCAGGGCCGAGCCAATGCGTGAGAGCTAGCAGCCTGTCGGACTCGGGATTTCGTCTGACCGGCGGCGTGGTGCGTGAATTTCGCTTACAACCGCTAGCTTACGGCCAGGGCTCCGAATCCAGGTTAACGGGTAGTCGCGCCGATTAATTGGGCGAGATAGTTTGGGTCCCATCCGGCGATTTTTCTGCGCAGTTTGATGGTTTTCTTGTCTTTT
>DAIESR010000476.1 GCA_027346205.1 Beijerinckiaceae bacterium | reverse complement strand
TTCTCATCAATGATCTGCCGCCGCTGAACGGCCCGACGGAGATCTCTTACGGCCATCTCAAGATTGCGCCGCCGCCGGAAGAGCAGACTTATGCCAATATCGGCGAGCGACTCGACGCGGCAGGCCAAAGCTGGGCCTGGTACAATGAAGATTGGAACCATGTGAAGCCTTGGGCCCTGAAGACCGCCTTTGGCCCCGGCGACGGCTCGGCTGTGGTCGACACCATCAACATGTATGTGCCGCATCACAACCCGTTCCAATATTTTCCGAGCTGGGCCGCCAATGTGAAGGCCGGCCATATGCGCGACTGCGAAGATTTCTTTGCCGATGTGAAGGCGGGCAAACTGCCGAGCGTCTCCTTTCTCAAGGCGACTGGGGCGCATGACGAGCATCCGGAGGATTCTGCGCCGCAATGGGGCGAGCAATGGGTCATGCGCATTTTGAAGGCGCTCGGCGAAAGCAAGCTGTGGGGCCGCACCGCAATCGTCGTCACCTATGACGAGGGGGGCGGCTTTTGGGACCATGTCGCGCCGCCGCGGCCGGACGCCTATGGCTGTGCCACACGCATCCCGTCTTTGCTCATCAGCCCCTTCGCGCGGCGCGGCTATGTCGATCATAAGATCGCCGACACGACCTCGGTTCTCGCGATGATCGAAGCGCGCTTCGGCCTCACGGCGCTGCAGAAGCGCGACGCCAATGCCTACAATCTGCTCGACGGATTCGATTTCGCGCAAAAGCCGCGCGAGCCGAGCTTTGGGTAAGAGGCGCCACCCAGGATCAAACTGTGCTCTCGACACGGATGCACAGAGCACGCAAGATCACGTCGATGGTGCTGCTCTTCGCCAGCCGCCGCGAGTAGCGCGACTTCGGTGATCGGTGCCGGTGATCGACACAAACCCATCCTCGACCCATCCTCGCACGACCGCGATCGAATCCGATGATCTTATGGTTGGAGCACAGATGACTCGGAACGTGCATCAGCGGATCTCGCAAGCCATCACTCCTTTGTTGCTCGCATTCTTGCTCGCCATCCCGCTCTCCGGCGTCACGCGGGCGCAGGACCAAGCGCCGCAACACTATTGCGCCTCTGTCGGCAATGACGATCAATTGCGACAGCCGCCGCCATCCTTCGAAGGTGCGATCAAGCGACTTTTTAATGTGAGCGGGAAATATGCGCTGACCGCGACCTATTATCGATGCGCGAAAGGCAAAGTGCTGCTCTGCTATGTCGGCGCGAACCTGCCTTGCGGCAAAGCCGATATGCGCACAAAGCTGCCGCCTGCAAATGCATGGTGCAACAAAAATCCGAATTCGAGTTTCATCCCAATGGCCGTGACGGGGCATGACACGCCTTATAATTGGCGCTGTGTCAGGGGCAGAGCCAAGCCCGAAGGAATGATCGCCAAGATAGATCGTAGAGGCTTTTTCACCGACAATTGGAAAGAATTGCGCTGAGTTTCCGCCTACACGCCAGATGACCTATTTACGGGTGTGCAACGCCGTCAAGGCGCATCCCGAAGAGACACCAAAGACCGGCGACCTTCGCCGATCGCGTGAGCTAACCCCGACACTGTCGCATGATTTTGGACAAGGTGAAAAAACCACGGATACCAGGGACTACTTGGTGGAGCTGAGGGGAATCGAACCCCTGACCTCTGCAGTGCGATTGCAGCGCTCTCCCATCTGAGCTACAGCCCCAGCCGTGCGGCTGTTTACGTCCGCCCGCGCGCGGCTGTCAATGTGCTGAGGCGAAAAGCCGACAGCCTGCGCGGGCCCGCCCCTCTTGCCGGTTCGGCGGCCGACCGGTAAACCGGCAATGTCCCTGCCGGACTCCCGGAGCTTTCATGCGCGCCCTGCTCGACGTCCTCCTCCTCCTTCTGCATCTTTACACCTATGTCATCATCATCGTGGCGATCCTATCCTGGCTCATCGCCTTCAACGTCATCAATATTTACAATGACTTGGTGCGTTCGGTCTGGAACGCCCTGAACGCGCTCACCGAGCCGCTGCTGCGGCC
>DAIESR010000037.1 GCA_027346205.1 Beijerinckiaceae bacterium | reverse complement strand
GCTGGCGCGCTATCCTATGAGCAACTTGAAGTGCTGTGGTCAACGACAGTCTTCATAGAAGACGGAAGCGTTCCCGGCGACGCGCAGATCGTCGGGCATACATGGAGGTTTGTGAACAAAAACGGCGGCCCAGATCGTCGGTTCAACAACAATCGGCAACTCCCCAAGGCGCTCTACCTGCAAATGGGATTGAGTAGCGCAGAAGGGTTGAGAAAGATATTGCACTTTTCACGGGTGGTCGATCACACCGGCTTTGACGCGGCGCTTGATGGCCTAAGGGGCATAATAAGGAAACTGAACCTGCTTGCGCTGGCCCGGCCTCGTGCCCCCGAGCCTCCGATAGTGTCCCTGCCATCGCCGACCCCATTCGCTGTAGGCGACGACGCCAAGAAGATCGAAACAGAGAAGTCAAAGTTTTGGGAGTACAAGCTGACAGCCGCGCTTCTGCGTGACAACGTAGGCCCCGTTATCGAGCAATCAAAGCGCCTACAAAATGGTGCGTACACGAAGGCCCTCGGGCAAATTGCGTCCCCACAAGAGGCTCTGGATTGGTGTAAGGCGCGCATGGACGAAGTTCCGAAGCTGTGCGAGGACTTCGGCACGCTAGTCAATGATCGCTTGCCAGCGTCTTGGGGTCCAGCGGGACAGCCGGGAGATGACGCCGCCATTGAGAGAGCATGTGAGGGCTTGACCGATTGCGCGCGAAAAGTCCTATCGTGGAAAGAGACAGTGCGCTTCACTAAGCTGCCTTCCGCGTTTTCGGACGTGCAGTCGGTGCTGTCGAAATTCCCAGACTCGTTGTTGGAGCAAATAGGGCGGATTTCGACCGAGCTTGAGCGAGTGTTCGGACAAGAGAATCCGTCCGGCACATACAACATCCAACTTGGCGTCAGGAGGCCAGAAGATTGGTCTGCCGAGTTCAACGCGGCCTTGAAAGTGGCCGCGCGGTCCATGGGCGTGAACTAGGAGCGAGCAAGGGTAGGTATAGTCACTGCATATTGATCTGGCCCCACGACAAAATCACGATTGCTCGTTGGCAAGAATCTGTTGACCTGGCCATATCGAGGTAGATGGTCTCAACAGCCCAACCGCCGGGCCAATTTCAGGCGGCCAAAACCAAATGGGAACGAGCTGAGCTGTTTTCAGGGGGCAGTTACAGCTTCAGAAATTCCGCGCTCAGGGGAGGGCTATGGCGTAAACGTAGTTCTCATCATCACCTGTCGCAGCGCGGCATATGCGCCGGTTGAGGGAACAGGTTTCCACAGTCGTCATGGCCCGCGATCGGTGATGCGCGATCGATTCGCTTTTTCCGGCGCGGCGCCTTACGGTTTCCTCTCCCTATTTCCTACAGTCGAGGCCTGAGCGATGAGCGAGGAAGACCGCGCCGAAGCGGTGTCGTCTCTCTCTTTTCCGGAGCATGAGCCGCCGGCGGCACCAGCCGCCACGCCTTATCGCGTGCTGGCGCGTAAATATCGGCCCTCGAGCTTCGACGATCTCATCGGCCAAGAGGCCATGGTGAAGACGCTCTCGAATGCGTTCGAGCTGGGGCGCATCCACCAAGCCTATATGCTGACCGGCGTGCGCGGCGTCGGCAAGACTACCACGGCGCGGATTCTCGCCCGCGCCTTCAATTATGAAGTGCCGGCGCGCGATGGGCATGCCGCCGTCACAAGGCCGACGATCCATATGCCGGAGCTTGGTCTCCATTGCCAGGCGATCATCGAATCGCGGCATGTCGATGTGATCGAAATGGATGCCGCCTCGCACACGGGCATCGACGATGTGCGCGAGATCATCGACAGCATCCGCTATCGGCCGGTTCTCGCCCGCACCAAGGTCTATATTATCGACGAAGTGCACATGCTCTCGAAACAGGCCTTCAACGGCCTGCTGAAGACGCTCGAAGAGCCGCCGGAGCATGCGAAATTCGTCTTCGCGACGACCGAGATCGAGAAAGTGCCGGTCACGGTGCGCTCGCGCTGCCAGCGGTTCGATCTGCGCCGCATCGAGGCCGATGTGCTCGTCGCGCATCTCGCTGCGATCTGTGCCAAGGAAAATGTGGTGATCGAGCCCGAGGCGCTGGCGCTGATCGCGCGGGCGGCGGAAGGTTCAGTGCGCGATGCGCTTTCCTTGCTCGATCAGGCGATCGCCTATGCGACCGGCTCGGCGGGCAAGAAGATCATGGCCGCCGATATGCGCCTGATGCTCGGTCTCGCGGATCGCACGCG
>DAIESR010000014.1 GCA_027346205.1 Beijerinckiaceae bacterium | reverse complement strand
GCGGCTCCGGCCGTCTCGGCGACTAACGCGCCGGCGCAGAATATGCCGTCCGCTGTTGAATCTGTCGCGACTGCTGAGCCGATGAGCACCAACGCGAGTCAGCTGGGCATACAGAATTCCGCATCGCAAGGTGGACGAACTGCGGGAGCATCAGCGTCCTTGCCACGACGTTCGGAGCACATTGAAAAGTCAGAAGATGAGTCCACAGTTGCAGCGACCCTCGGCCCGACAGGGGATGATGTGCGGGCAGGGAATGCCGGGTCGAATCAGCTTGCAGCGCCCACCGCGACGCCGCGTGCGCCGACAAGTGCCAATGCCGATGACGCGAGCGGCTCGGCCGCGCTCTCACCGGATGAGATGGTTCCGCACCATATCGTGCACGCCGGCGATCCGCAGGGTCGCGCAGCCAAGGCCGAGGTGCGGCATGCGGACCAAGTTGACAAGCCAGCCGAGCCGCGGGGCGGCTCGGCGATCGTCGATATCACCGCGTCTGCGGCTTTGGCGGGCGTAGTCCCTTCGGTTCTGAGTGACACCGTCGATGCCGAGCCCGCTGCTGCGGATGTGACGGTGAGGTCCGGAGTCGATGCATCGATCCGGCCGGCTTCCGCGCAGAGCGGCGAGCGCTCGGCGCGCATGTCCGCATCTGCCGCTGGGCGTTTGCATAGGGACGGGAGGACGGGCGATGTTCAGGCGCCGGTCACGCCACCCACGGCCGTCGCCGCTCCCGTGGCTTCGGGAAATGTGGATAATCCAGTGAGGATGGAGGTGACTTCGCAGGACCTTGCACCGAGCCAGATCGTGCCAAGTGCAGCCAAAGCCCCGGGAACAGGCGCTACGCCAGGTTCTCATGTCGAGGCACCGCATCGACGCGCTGCACAGCGCGGAGAACACGCAGCCGGCACGTCAGCGGTTTTCGCACCGCCTAGGGCCGCCGCCATGGCCTCGGAAAATGCTGCGATCACGGACCTTATGGCGTTTTTGGGCTCGGCGGCTGTCGCGACCGTGAACACGACTTCCCTCCCGCCCGATGCCGCATCTGCTTCAGTGTATGGCTCTCACGCTGAGAACACGGCTCGCGTGCAGCAAATGCATGTTGAAAGGCAAGAGAGCGGGGCGCGTGCATCGGCGTCAACGCTGCTATCTACGGCAGGACTCGATGCTACTCAGGCGTCCAGCGCCTCTTCGGCCGATCCAGATGGCAGTGGCCATTCCGCTGCGATGCGCGTCATGGCGATTTCTTCCGCGACTCATTTTGCGCCCGTCTCGCGGCTCTCGCCGGTGCAACAGATTAGCGATGCCGTGATGGGAGCCTTGCCGTCACTATCCGCCGTATCGTCACAGGTGCCGGCAGCGGCCGATGTCGCAGGCGCGACGCCTGGCGCCGCTTCGCAGCCTATCGTTATTGCTCAGGCACAGCCTGCGGCGCCTGCCATACAAATGCTCAATCTTCAGCTCGAGCCGAACAGTCTCGGCGTGGTGACGATCACGCTCAATCTTTCTGCAAACGGACTCGAGGTGCAAGTGGCGGCGAATCATCCGGCGACCATGGATCTCATCGAGAGAGACAAACAGGCGTTGACCGATCAGCTGCGCCAATCCGGCTATTCCGTCGCCGGTGTCGCGGTCAGCCATGGCGGATCGAATGTCGCCAATGGCGGGGCCGCGTCGCAGAACCAGGGAAGCCAGAATGCAGCTTCTGGCGGCAACCAGACGATGTCTCATGGCGGATCGCCCAATGGAAACAGCAGTCCTCAGAGCGGCGCCCAAAATGGCTTGGAGAGCAGCGCGAATAGGCAAGAGACTTTCGGCAGCTCAGCGGGTGGCACGGCTGGTTCCGCTGCTCGCGGCTCTGTGTCTGGCGATCTTTACATTTAGCACTGCAAGCCACGCCGAAACCCAGGGCGCGCTGGTCTGCGAGCGCGAAATGATGCGTGCCGCAAGGAAATATGGCGTGCCGCTGGGTGTGCTCTACGCAGTCGGGCTCACTGAAACCGGGCGGCGCGGCTCGCTCAGCCCCTTTGCCCTCAACATCGCGGGGCCATCCTATTTTCCACGCACGCTCACGGAGGCGTTGCAGCGCTATGAGCAGGCGCGCAGAGATGGCGTCAAGCTGATCGACATCGGCTGCATGCAGATCAATCATTTGTATCACGGCAGCCATTTCCGTTCGGTAACGGATATGTTCGACCCGCGCGAGAATGTCGATTATGCCGCGCAATATTTGAAAGAGCTGCGGGTCAAGGAAGGCAGCTGGACATTGGCTGCGGCCCGCTATCATGCCGGGCCGAACAACAATCCCGCTCAAAAACAATATGTCTGTGCCGTCATGACCAATATGGTCGCCAGCGGCTTCGGACGATGGACGCCCAATGCGCGCGCCTTCTGCGAGTAATGCCTACCAATGCGATATTAGAACGACGCCATGCGACTCTGGCGAGTCTCGTTGTCGTGCTCCCGATACAATCATAGACAAGAAAAACCTAGCTTCGTCTCCAGCAATTCTAAATCTGGGAATAGGATCTGAAATTTCAGTTTCGCTGAGTTTGACTTTCTGATTCAAGGTCGGGATGGTGATTCTCGATCGTCTTCT
>DAIESR010000477.1 GCA_027346205.1 Beijerinckiaceae bacterium | reverse complement strand
GCGAATCGGTGCCGGTGGAGGCCGTCTCCGGCGCGGAGCTCTACGCCGGCGGCATCATCCGGCGGGGCGAAGCCGTGGCGGAAGTGACGGCGACGGGAGAACGAACTTTCTTTGGCCGTGCGGCGGAACTGGTCCGCATAGCGCGTCACGAAAGCGCCGAGCAGAATGCGATCGTTAGACTGGTTCGCAATCTCGCCGTGCTGAACGGTGCCGTCGTCATCTTCATGATCGCTTACGCGCATGCGATCGGCACGCCGTCGGACCGCTTCATCCCGTTGGTGCTGACCGCGATACTCGCGTCGATCCCGGTCGCGCTTCCGGCAACCTTCACATTGGCGAGCGCGCTGACATCGCGGAAGCTCGCCCTTCGCGGTGTCCTTCCCACGCGCCTCGCCGCGATCAACGAGATCGCGGCAATGGACGTGCTTTGCGCCGACAAGACTGGAACCTTGACGCGGAACGCCTTGCAGGTCGAAATTGTCCGGCCCTTCGCGCCGACGACATCGGACAGATTGCTGGCTCTTGCGGCTCTCGCGAGTTCGGAGGGCGGCCAGGACCCGGTCGACGAGGCCATTCGCCGTGCGGCTCGGGGCAATCCCGAGCTGGGCGACTACAAAGTCTCGCAATTCGTGCCTTTCGATCCCGCGGTCAAGCGGACGACAGCAGTCGTTTTCAGTAAGGCAGGCGAGCAACTCGAGATCGTGAAAGGCGCCCCGCAAGCGATCATGTCTCTCGTTGCGGCCGCATCCGGGTCTCTAGATCACGATGACTTTGGATTGAATCAATCCAAAGTCATGAACGTGATCGACTTCGAAAGTTTAGAGCGGGATAGGCAGATAAGTTTACGCAATCTGCGTAAACTTGATTGCGCCGGAAAACCGGTTTCCACTTTTCCTCATTCCGCTCTCGAATCCGCCACCGACATGGCGGCACAAGGACACCGCGTCCTCGCTGTCGCAGCGGGTGTGCCCGGCCGGCTCGAACTTGTCGGATTGCTCGGTCTCAGCGATCCGCCGCGAGATGATTCCGCCGGCCTTGTCCACGAACTCCGGAGCTTGGGGGTCACCACGATCATGGTGACTGGCGACGCGCCAGAGACCGCTGCACATGTGGCGCAGGCGGTCGGGCTTGGAAACCGTATTTGCTCGACCCACAAGATTGCGGAAGTGCCTGATCCGATCGCATTCGATGTCTATGCCGGCGTGTTTCCAGAGGACAAATTTCGGCTCGTCCAGAGATTGCAGCAAAGCGGACACACGGTCGGCATGTGTGGAGACGGCGCCAATGACGCGGCCGCGCTGCGCCAGGCGCAAGTCGGCATAGCCGTTTCCACCGCAACTGACGTGGCCAAGGCCGCCGCGGCGATCGTTCTTACCCGACCAGGGCTTGCCGGAGTCGTCGATGCGATCAAGGAAGGCCGCCGAACATCCCAACGAATCTTGACCTATACTTTGAATGCTCTCGTGAAGAAGATCGAAACGGTGCTCTTCCTGGCCGCCGGGCTGGTGATGACGCACGATATTCTCATCACGCCTATGTTTATGGTCTTGCTCCTCGTGACTGGCGATTTTCTGACCATGTCGCTGACCACCGACCGTGCCACTGCGTCCGAGCACCCGGACATTTGGCGGCTTGGGTCGATCACACTCATCGCGACCGCGTTGGGCCTTTGTAAATTGGCATTTTCGGTGGCCGTTCTCGCAACCGGCAAGTTCATGTTCGGCCTTAGCCTCGATCAGCTGCGGACGCTCGCCTTCCTCGTCCTCGTCATCGGCAGTCAAGCTCTCATCTATTCGATTCGGGAACGCCGCCGTCTTTGGAGTTCGCAACCAAGCGTTTGGCTCTTACTCTCGTCAGCCATCGATTTGGCGATCGCCGCTCTTCTCACGCTCGGACATGTACTGATGGCTCCGCTGCCATTGGCGGTCGTCGGCCTTGTCCTGGCGGCGACCGCGGCCTTCGCACTGGCGATCGACCAAATCAAGCTGGTTCTGTTCAAGCACTTCGTCCTCGCTTGAACCGCTAAGAAGGTTCTCGTCGCCGACGCCTTCGTCCGAGGAGCAACGCGCGCGTTCGGCGACGAGTGTCCCGAGATCATGTGCTCAGCTGGGACGGCTCATGCTCGGCCGAGAGTCCTGTTGCGTTGTGAGCCGATGCGCTGAATTGTCGGAGTCGCACATGCGCGTCGCGACGGCGCCCGGTCTCCTTCGAATGGCGAGCGCGGAAGAAATGCGCCGAAAGGCCTCGATCATCGAGCCTTCCATCAGCACTGCGATGCCGAGCCTCGCGCCCATGACCATTCCGATGACGGTAAGTGGCCAGGACAAAGCCATGAGCGAGCCTGCTGTGAGACCTTGTCCGATGGTGCAGCCGCCGCAGATGACGCCGCCGAGCCCCATCAGCACCGCGCCGCCCAGATGGCGCTTCATCTCGCGCGGATCATCATAAGCTTCCCAGTGGAATTCGTCGCTCCGCCAGGCGGCGAAATAAGCTCCTGCCACGACGCCAAAGACGCTTCCAACACCGAAATCCGCCAGACCTTCTCCTTGGAACAGGAAGCCATAGAGCGCCTTCGCGACCGGCGAGACGAAGGTCAGGCTTTGCGGTATCACCGGATGGGCAAATGGGTCGGAGAGCGAGACCGTCGCGAACCATCCGGCTGTCACGCCGAGACCCAGGGCGATGCCGCCTGTCAGAAGCCGATGCGCGCGGCGCAACCTTGCGTCTTTGAAAGCTAGTGCGACGAGGACTGACACGGCAGCCAGGGTGAGCCATGGCCTTGTCTCAATGTGGACAATCGGATCGAGCAGCGCCGGCAGATCCGCGCGGCCTCGCGCCTGTAGAGGCAGAACCATGCTCTCCATCACGTTGATCCGAAGGATGGCAAAAGCACCACGCCAAGTCGCGTAAGCGGCGACGCCGAAGATGATGACGGTGACGAGGCTGCGTAGATCTCCGCCGCCCAGCCGAATGAGCGAACCGAAGGCACAAGTCCCGACGAGCGCCATGCCGAGCCCGAACATGAGGCCGCCGAAAAGCTCGGCGAACCAGGGTAGGGCGGGGGGCACGTAAGTCGTTTGGCTTGGATGCAGGTAGCCGAGGAGAATAAGGAGCTGCGTGCCGGCGAGCGCCACGCCCAAGGCGAGCCCATAGATTCGCAGCCGCCGAGTGTCTGCGCCGACAAAGGCGTCTTCGAGTGCGCCGAAGGTGCAGAGTCTTGCGCGGCGGACAGCAAATCCCACCATCCCGCCAATCACGAAACCGGCGAACGCAAGCCACCAAGGACTTATCCCGTCCATGGCGTTTCTCCTCCAAATAATTTTATTCTGCGGGACCTACGCTTGTCCCGTCGATTATACAGCAACGCTCAAGCGCGATTTCGATAAAATCCAAACTTTTCGAACAAAATCACGTGTGCAATGAATATTCAAGCGCCGTTCTGGTTCAACCGCGCGCAATCGATCTTTCAGTTTAATCCCTATCTATTTATCTTAAGCTCGGGCCGCTCACAAAATATGTCGTAGATCACCGTGACGACGCGGCGCACGTTTTCATTCGCCAAGCTGTAATATATGGTCTTTCCGTCGCGGCGCGTGGTGACGAGATCGTCGAGCCTTAGCCGGGCGAGCTGCTGCGATACGGTCGGCTGGCGCAGCGACAGAATATTTTCGAGTTCTGTCACGGACCGCTCGCGCTCGGCGAGCAGGCACAAGAGCAGAAGTCTGTTCTCATGCGATAGGGCTTTGAGGAAATCGCTGGCATCGCGCGCATTGTGCATCAGCTTGTCGAGCTCAGGAGAAAACTCTGGGCCGTCGCGCAGCTCATCTTCGATCCGAGCAGAAACGATCTTAGGCATGCAAACAATCCATTATCTGAATGTGCGCCTTGGCCTTCCGATTCTAGTGCGGTGGCGCGAGATTTCGTGTGAGCTCCGTAAGCTGACCCCAGAAGGCATCTTCCGACATATAGCCAGTAATGCGGCCGATTTCGTGATTGCCACTGACCAGGATGAAGGTGGGAGTGAATCGTACGGGGCTTTTATAGACGATATTGGGTGGTAAGCCAGCAGACAGGTCGACATGGCGCATAGGCGCCAAGCGCCCTTCGTCGGTCTTGGGATAAACCGGCGTAATTTCCGCATCGGCACGCCGGCACCAGGGACAGCCCGCACGCTCGACCATAAAAAGCTCTGCCGAATGAGCCGAACGAGTCGTGGCACCAAATGCCGCCGTTACCACGCCGAGTACCACTAAGCCACTGATAACCAAGTGCTTAAAAAAGTGCCTGAAAAAGCGCGTCATGGCGGCCTGTTAGCAAAAGATAAGGTTCAGATGCCGAAAATGTGTATTTGATATATATACGTATTCGAATATAAAAGCCAGCAATATTTTGTGCGGTGCGTCGCTGACACGCTGGACGTGGAGAAAGTAGCCATTATGTCCTTCGGAGTGAGCCTGTCGGGGGCATTTTTAGCAGGCCTTTTGTCCTTCGCCTCTCCTTGCCTATTGCCCTTGCTGCCCGCGTATCTCGGCTTTCTCGGTGGCTCGGAGGCCTTGGGCGTCGAACGAGACGGGAAGATGCCGGCAGCCGAAAAGTCTGTGCTCGGGCTCGCGCTGGCCTTCGTCCTGGGATTTTCGACCATTTTTGTTCTGCTGGGTGCCACTGCGTCCCGCGTCGGCCAGCTGCTGTTGCAATATGCCAGCACGATGACGTTGATCGCCGGGGTTCTGCTGATCCTCTTCGGCCTGCATTTCCTCGGCGCCTTCCGCGTGCCATTTCTCTATCGGCAGCTCCGGTTCGAGGTCGCTAAGCGGCCGACGGGACCCGTGAGCGCCTTTGTCGTCGGCCTCGCCTTCGGCTTCGGCTGGACGCCCTGCGTCGGTCCGGTGCTCGCCGGCATTCTCATGGTGGCAGGAACCCAAGCCTCGGTTGGGCGCGGCACTTTGATGTTGGTCAGCTATGCCGCGGGTATCGGCATCCCCTTCCTGCTCGCGGCGATCTTCACCCGGCCGGTCCTGCGCTGGGTGGCCGCCGCGAAGAAGCGCATTTGGCTCGTCGAGAAGATCTCAGGCGTTCTGCTGATTTTCACCGGCATCATTTTTCTAGGCGGTTTCATGCCGCGGCTGTCCGAACTCTTGCTCGATTATTTTCCAGTCCTGGGCCAAATCGGATGATGCCGCGTTTGAGGAGGATAAGCAGATGCCGAAGGGGCTGTTAGTCGATCGACGCGCGTTTCTAACTGGTGTGGGAGGGTCATTGGCTCTGTCCACTGCTGCGGCTGCCAAGCCGCACCTCGGTGATGATGGGATCTATACACAAGACTGGTATCTGCAGAGCTTTCTCGATTTTCCGTCGGATCTGAAGGACACGGTGGCGGCGAAAAGACATTTCGCGGTGCAATGGAGCGAGCGCGGCTGCTGGGCTTGCAAGCGCCTGCACACGGTCTATTTCACCAATCCGGCGATCGAATCATTCGTGCGGACGCATTTCGACGTCGTCGTTCTCGATCTCAATGGCGCGCGCGAAGTGACTGACGTCTTTGGTGCGCACATGCCCGAAAAGGCATTGGCCGCGCATTACGGTATCCGCACGACGCCGGCTTTCCAATTTTTCGAAATGCGGGATGGCAAGCCGGCTGAAGTCGCGCGTATGCCGGGCCTCCTCGCGGAGCCTCAATTCCTTGCCATGTTCCAATATGTGGTGAGCGGCGCCTATGCGCAGCAGGTGTCATTCGAGCAATGGGCCGCGCAGCGGACCACGGGCAAGAGCTGACAATATATCTTGTTTGTATCGCGCATGAAGGCCTTCTCATGCAAATGCCCTCGGCTTGCGCCGAGGGCATTTTCTTTGACAATGGCAGCCCCGATTTCTTGAAGGCTGCCCTCTTTACTTGGATGGCTGCTTTACTTCTTATTGACCGGCGATGCCGGGTCGAAGAGATAGGCGACGACATCCTTGATCTGCTGTTCGCTCAGAAAGCCACTGGCCCCGAAGCGCGGCATGGCGGAGCAAGCCACGGTCGCCTTGGAGTCATAGATCTTCGTAAAGGCAGTTTTGGCGTCCTCAGCAGAATAATTCCGGATGCGCCCATAGCCGGCCAGGCTTGGCCCGAGCGTGCCATAGGTGATTTCTTTCGGATCGATCTGATGGCATGCGTAGCAATTGCCGCCGTTCACCGTACCCGGCTTGTCCTTGATCCGGCCTCCCTTACCGCTGTATGCGATCTTTTCGCCTGCCTTCCAGTCCCCGATCACCTTGCCATCGGCGGGGAGTTTTATTTTCGCTGTCTCGGCTTTCTGGATCTTGTCCATTTCCGCCGACGGTGGGTTGTCATGGTAGACGGAACAAATGTGCTGCGTCTCATCCTGAACGAAGCGCGACTCCCATCCTTTCGGCATTTTGCTGAAGCTCGACTTGATGACTTCATCGAGGCCAGCGGGATCGGGATGCTTGACCTCTTGAGCGCTGGCCGCCCCGGCAATCAGCGTCACAAGAGATGCAATGACAAACTTTTTCATCAACGTTCCTCCGTCTCAGCGCTTCATACCAGGGGTATGAATCGCACCCCCTTCGGCCTGTTTGGTCATGTAAAGGATGAGGTCGGTGTTCGCATCAGAAGCGTAATTGGGCGCAGGCAAGCGCATCTGCTTATAGCAGCCGTCCAATCTGTTCTGCATGGTACGCAGCTCGCTTTCCGAGGCGCGATAGGCGGGATGGGACACCATCGTCGCGATCGCCGTCGGATTGGGCGTGGCGAGATCCGGCAAATTCTGGAGCCGGATACGCTTGCCTTCTTGGCCGTGACACGTGGCGCAAGAGAAGTCCATGAGGGAAGAGCGGCGGAAGAACAAAGCTTCGCCGATGGCGTATGCCTCTTTCTCCTTCGGATTGGACAGTGGCAGCGATATTTTCACGCCATTGGACTTATTGGCGATGAAGGCGACGAGATCCTCCATGTCGGACGTTTGGCCCGGCTTGGCAAAGGCCTTGGCCATGATCGGCTTGATGTCGAGCCCTTGAACCTTGTCCATGCACCAAAGCAGGCGCTGTTCTAGATCCATCACTTTGCCCGCATCAGCGAAATAACGCGGAAGATGCGCATACGCGCCTTTTAATATGCCGGGCCCCTCGCCCAGATCGCAGCTTTCGAGCGAGACATTTTTTGTGCCGCGCTTCAGGTGCCATAGTTGTTCGCCGCGCTCGACATTCAGGAAGCCCGGATTGGCGAAGGGGTCATCGAGCATTTGCCGATAACGCTCGACCTCCTTTTCGTTGTTCTCCGCAGCAGACCCTTTCAGCGTGAAAGCCGCCATACCCGCAAAAAGCGAGAACGCCGCCATGGTCGCAATGACGATCGACTTGGTTCGCATAGTTCCTCCCATCTTCGACCCAGCCGATACCATGAGCAGCGCTCACGGTCGACCGAGGTTTTGGCGCCGCGGCGCCAAAAAAATGCACCGTCCACCATCAACCTACTTTACATTCAAAAAATTCGATATCACAATATGTCAGATCGATCTAAACGATGAAAATTGCGAGTTTCGCAAAAAAAAGCCATCATGCAGCTTGCGGCCACCCCGGTCGCTGTGGAGGATATGCATGCGATCGAATGAGTTGGTCCCGAGCCGCCGTGACATGTTGAAGCTCACGGGCGTCGCGGCTTTTGCGGCGGCGCTTGCGCCTCATCTTGCCCTTGCGACCGAGGAGACTGTCGCCGCCGAGCTGAAGAAGCTCTTCGGGGGCAAGAAAATGGGCACTGGCAAGCTGAAGCTCGATGTCCCGCAGATTGCTGAAAACGGCAATGTCGTCCCCCTCAACGTCGATGTGACGAGCCCGATGACAGCAAAGGATTATGTCAAGGCCGTCCACGTCTTCGCCGATGGCAACCCTTGGCCCCAGGTCGTCACCTACAACTTCACCCCGGAGAGCGGGCGTGCGGCGGCCTCCATCCGTATGCGTCTTCAGAAGACGCAGAATGTGATCGCGGTGGCCGAAATGTCGAACGGTGATTTTTATAGCGCCAAGTCTCAGGTCAAGGTCACGATCGGCGGTTGTGGTGGCTAGGACATGTCGGCTCGCCCTATTCTGAATGGGTGAGCGACGGGAGCCTGCAGAACGAAGCACCAAAGCCTGAAGGCGATGCGACCGGAACGGGTCGTAATCTGATGCCGACGGGCGAACTGGAATTGGTAGTGGACGAGAGGAAACGTTATGGCCATCAAGACCAAGCCCCGCCTGCGCGTGCCGAGCAGCGCTAAAAAGGGCGAGCTCATCGAGATCAAGACACTGATTGCGCATGACATGGAGAGTGGTTTTCGCAAGGACAAGACGGGAAAGAGTATCCCGCGCGATATTATCAATACATTCACCGCGGCTTTCAACGGCAAGACGTTTTTCGAAGCGCATTGGTACCCGGCTATTTCGGCCAACCCGTATCAGTCCTTTTACTATCGGGCGTCGACATCGGGTGAATTGCTCTTCACATGGAAAGATGATGACGGATCGGTGCAAACCGCCAAGGCGTCCATCACCGTCGCGTGATAGCGATTTCAGCGTTGTAAACGGCTGCCAGGCGCTGAGTTTGCCTGGGGCCGTCAAGGAAGTTCTCCCATGATATCACGCCGCGATTTTTTCACGGCCGCTGCTGCTGCTGCGCTTCTTTCCAACAGTGGTGTTGGTGGCCTTGCCGCGCTGGCCAAGGCACAGAAGCTCACACAAGAGAGCCTGCTGCGCTTTGATCCGCTTGGCACAGTGACCCTGCTTCACTTCAGTGATCTGCACGCACAGCTTATGCCGATCTATTTCCGTGAGCCGTCGACGAATTTTGGTGTCGGTGCCGATAGGGGCCTGCCGCCTCATCTCACCGAGCAGGCCTTTCTTGATTATTTCAAGATCACGACCGGCACTGCCGAAGCCTATGCATTGAGCGCCGAGGATTTCGTCGCTCTTGCGAGGACTTACGGCCGTATGGGTGGCATGGATCGCATGGCGACGCTCGTCAAGGCGATCCGCGCCACTCGCGGTGAGGGCAATGTGCTGCTGCTCGATGGTGGTGATGCCACACAGGGCAGCTGGTCTTCGCTGCAGACCAAAGGCGAGGACATGGTCCGCGCCGTTAGCCAGCTCGGCATCGATGCCATGACCGGCCACTGGGAATTCACCTATGGCGCGGCCCGCGTCATGGAGATCGTAAAAAATGCGCCTTTTGCGTTTCTAGCGCAAAATGTCCGAACCATCGATTGGCAGGAGCCGGTCTTCGCGGGTCGCAAGATCTTCGAGAAAGGCGGCTCAAAGATCGCCGTTATCGGCCAAGCCCTGCCTATGACGCCGATCGCCAATCCGCGTTGGATGATTCCCAATTGGGAATTCGGCATTCGTGAAGAATCCATGCAGAAACAGGTCAATGACGCGCGGGCCGAAGGCGCCGATGTCGTTGTCGTTCTTTCGCATAATGGCTTCGATGTCGACCGTAAGATGGCCGGCCGCGTCAAGGGCATCGATGTGCTTTTGACAGCGCATACGCATGACGCCATGCCGGCGCCCGTCAAAGTGGGCAACACGCTGCTCATCGCTTCCGGTTCGCATTGCAAATTCCTCTCGCGCCTCGATCTCGAGGTGAAAGACAAAAAAGTTACTGGTTATCGCTATGCGTTGATTCCCGTCTTCGCAGATGCGATCACGCCTGATCCCGAGATGGCGAAGCTCGTCGACGAAGTGCGGAAGCCCTTCGTCGGCGAGCTGAATCGGCATATCGGCGATGCAGATACGCTTCTCTTCCGACGCGGCAATTTCGATGGCACGTTGGACGATATGATCTGCCAAGCTATGATCGCAGAACGAGACGTCGAAATTGCGTTGTCACCGGGTTTCCGTTGGGGGGCATCGCTCCTCCCGGGTGATCCGATTACGTTCGAATCGATCGCAAACGCTACGGCCATCACTTATCCGAACTGTTACCGTCAGACGATGACCGGCACGCAGATCAAGGGCATGCTGGAAGATGTCGCCGACAACATCTTCAATCCCGATCCTTATTTCCAGAGCGGGGGCGATACGGTGCGCACCGGCGGCCTACGATATGAGATCGATATCTCCCAGCCCGTGGGCTCGCGCATCACCAATATGACCCACCTCAAGACGGGCAATCCGATCGAGGCTTCGAAAGGCTATACGGTCTCTGGCTGGGCGAGCGTGAAGCAGGGAACGGAAGGTCCGCCGATCTGGGAAGTCGTCGAAAAGCATGTGAAGCGTCTTGGTGCGGTTCGCATCGAGCCGACAAACGCGGTGAAAGTGACTGGGACATGAGCATGTTGATCTCATGGGCTTTTGCGCCTATAAACATTCACAAATTCATATATCGGAATTTTGGAGGCTGCGATGAGTGATCGCGATCCTGCGGAGCGGCTAAGCCGGCGCCGCTTTCTTGGGGCGGCCGGTCTGGCCGGTGCTGGGGCTGCGGCCATGGCGCCGCGCATGGCAATGGCCGGTACTGCCGTACCAGACCCAAATATCGTCAACATTCCCGAGTGGTCGCTGTCGCTCGGCGACGGCGTGGATGCCCATCCCTATGGCGTACCGTCGGAACATGAAAAGAGTGTGATCCGGCGGACGGTGCCGTGGCTGACCGCGACAACGGAGAGTTCTGTCGCCTTCACGCCTCTCTATGCGCTCGATGGAATCATCACCCCGAACGGTCTGTGCTTCACGCGCGATCACGGCGGCGCCGCCCAGATCGATCCGGCGCGGCATAGGCTGATGATCCACGGCATGGTCGATAAGCCGCTCGTCTTCACCATGGAAGACATCAAGCGCATGCCGGGTCGCGTCAACCGCATCTATTTCCTGGAATGTGCCGCGAATGGCGCTATGGAATGGCATGGCGCCCAGATGAATGGCTGCCAATTCAGCCATGGCATGATCCATAATGTCGTCTATACCGGCATTCCGCTGAAAACGTTCCTCGATCAGGTCGGCGTCAAGCCGAAAGCCAAATGGCTTCTTGCCGAAGGGGCGGATGACGCATGTATGTCTCGTTCCATTCCAATGGAAAAGGCGCTGGATGATTGTCTTGTCGCTTTTGCCATGAACGGCGAAGCGCTGCGGCCCGAGCAAGGCTATCCATTGCGGCTCGTGGTTCCGGGCTGGCAGGGCAATATGTGGATCAAGTGGCTGCGGCGCATCGAGGTCGGCGACGAGCCTTGGCAGCAGCGTGAAGAGACGTCGAAATATACGGATCTCGTGAAGAACGGAATTGCCCGCCGCTTCACGTGGGCGATGGATGCGAAATCGGTCATCACGAGCCCAAGCCCGCAGGCGCCTTATAAGGTGCAGGGATGGAATGTGATCAGCGGTATTGCCTGGACCGGGCGGGGCAAGGTCAAGCGCGTTGATGTGTCGTTTGACGGTGGCCGCAACTGGGTGACGGCGCGGCTCGAAGATCCCGTGCTGCCTTTGTCGATGACGCGTTTCTATCTCGATTTCGAGTGGAAGGGTCAGGAGATGCTCCTGCAGTCGCGCGCCATGGATGAAACAGGTTATGTGCAGCCGACCAAGGCGGAGCTGCGTAAGATCCGCGGTTAAGCTCGGTTTATCACAACAATGGAATTCAAACCTGGCTCGTGCATAAGGGCGGGGAGGTCGAGAATGTCGAAGTTGGTTAAGGCCCTGTCGCTGGCCGGCCTGCTCATGTTGCCGGTGGCGGCGCATGCAGGCGATCTCAACATCGGGCGCGAGGCTTTGCCGCAAGAGATCGCCGCCTGGAATATCGATGTCCGTCCGGACGGTCTCGGGCTTCCTCCGGGCAAGGGTTCGGTCACAGAAGGAT
>DAIESR010000473.1 GCA_027346205.1 Beijerinckiaceae bacterium | reverse complement strand
TCCCAGAGCGATTTCCGACCGGACAGAATCGTCCGGTCGAGAAGGCAACGCTCTAAATCAAAGCGCTGGAGCATGTTCTTGTCGGAAAAGTCATCCAACTTTTCCGGAACATGCTCAAAGAGCACAATCGAAGCATCCGCTGGATCGATGCGGACCAAAATAAAAGCCCCGCGACCTTCGGAAGGTGCGGGGCCGTGGGCGCAAAGCGCCCTATTCGGCATTATGCGAGCCGCATCACCTCAGACAAAACCGCCAGTACATCCGTGGTCGATTTCGTCGAGGCGATGGCGTCGGCAGCCTCGGCTTGGCCAAGGCGCCGACAAAGCACTCAGGCCAGAACTTTGAGATTGTCGGCCGACATCTTGCCGCTCTTCCGATCGGAAACGAGCTCGAAGCGAACTTTCTGGCCCTCGTGCAAATTGCCGAGACCGGAGCGCTCCACAGCGCTGATGTGGACGAAGGCATCAGCGCCACCGTCATCCGGCGCAATGAAACCGAAGCCCTTTTGGGCGTTGAACCATTTTACGGTTCCCGTGGTCATGGGAAACCCTTTCACAGACATAGATTGAGCGTGCCCACGAAGCCGCAGGCTGTCGAATTCGCATTTTCGGGTAGAAGATTTTCGGGCACACGCGAAAATTTTTCCAGCGCGTTGCCAAGTCGTCTGGCCGTCTATCGACTTGTTTAATATGTGCCATTCTGCACAAAAATTCAAGGACGATTTACAAATTACTTTCGAGCGCTGCCTCGACGTTAAGAAAATACGTTACATAGAATAGTTTTAAGCAAGAATATTTTGCAAGCATTCACTGACAGCTCCGACACCGTAGCACCCGCCGAGAGAAGCGCCCCGCGCTTATATCCCTCTATCCTTCAGGGGTGTTCTATCCTGCGCAAGGGCATCTTCCGACCGGGCGGGCTCGTCCTGTCTGGAATAAAGCACTTAAAATCAATATGTTGTAGAATTCCCCATTTTCGTGGAATCGATCGCGATCCACATCGGCGGGAAAAATCGGTTCGACTTCAAAGATATGAGCATGTCCTCAATCGGAAAAGTCGATCAACTTTTTCGGGACATGCGCGCGCGCCAGCGCCTCGTCTTCTTTCAATCGCGTGCCCGTGCATTGAAGGGTCTTCGCCAAAGCCATGATGGCACTGATGCGGCGCACGGCCTCGGCGATCGCAAGGCCTCCCGGGCGAATATTGGAGACGCAATTGCGCTCAGCGTCCTGGCTCAGGCCAAGCCGTGGCGCGAAGGTGATGTAGGCGCCGAGCGAATCCCAAGCACTGAGCCCCGGCCGTTCTCCAATGAGGACGACGACCAGCTCGGCGCCGAGGAGGTCTGCGATCTCGTCGCCGAGAGCGACGCGGGCCTGGCGCGCGATGACGGGCGGGGCGAAGCGCCAGCCTGGAGTTTGCTGGAGCCGGCGGCAGAGGTCGGCGCCTTGCCATTGTACCGCCGTCGCGGAGAGGCCGTCGGCCAGAACGATGACCGCGTCGTAACTGCCATGCCGAAGCCTCGCACAGGCCTCCTCGGCAAGCCTGCGGCCGAGATCCGGCCGCTGCAGATAGATCATGCGGTCCGGGGCGCGGCTCGCGACAACCAAAGGCGAGAGATCGGCAATCTCTGCACATAAAGCCTCCGTATTGAGCCTGGCATGGACGGCATCGCGGGCGCGGGCGTGAGCCAGCGTGAATTCGAGCACGCGTGCCGTCGGCAAGGCATCACCGGTCCGACCGAGCGCGACGCGCGCCGAGGTGGCGCGCCGCAGAAAAGCCCAAGGATCAGAGGGAGGATCAAAAGAAGGATCGTCCATATCGACGAACCTATCAGAGCTTCACTGAGAGTACGGCCGTTTTTTTGGATTTGTCGCAGCCATGATGAGGAGATGATGCTCCGCTGCCCTCGCCGGGCCGGCAATCGGCCCTACGCCTATTTGCAGAATGTCTCTTGAAAAGCGGCGAGCTTCTCCGGCGTATTCAGGCCCTTCTTCACATTCCATTTATTGGCGGTGAAGAAGAGGCGGACGTCAACCGTGATTTCATTGCCTTTGACATACCAGCGCTCGACGCCATCCGGCGATACGACGGCCGGCCCGTCGGCGCGATGGACTTTGCCATCTTCGAACCAAACCTGCGTGCCGCCGAAGACATAATAGCCGAGCAACCGACCCATATCGTCTTGGTTGATTTCATCGACTTCTTTAATCTCAGGCACTTGGAACCTCGTTGACAGAACACAAAAGCGGCGCTTCTCGCGCGCTCCCGCGCGTCGTCCTTGAGCGGCGCCTCGGTGCGGAACGGCGAGGAAGTTAGTTGGGGCAGCCTATACGTGCGGATCGGCCTCAACAAGAGCGGCGCAGCCCAAGTAGCAGGAAGCGGGCCAATTGTCGCGCCTTTCAGACGCCGTCTACACTGGCTCTGGATCTTCCGGCATATCGACTTCCGCGCCAGACACGGCGGTCGTGGCGGTCTCCGCCTCGAACCGCCG
The DNA here is from genome assembly GCA_027346205.1 of Beijerinckiaceae bacterium. GTDB lineage: Bacteria > Pseudomonadota > Alphaproteobacteria > Rhizobiales > Beijerinckiaceae > Methylovirgula. The sequence continues at coordinate 1,304 of DAIESR010000473.1, read as the reverse complement.
AATGGTCCAACCGATCTGTGGGCTTTGCTGCGTATCGCCATAAATGACGATCTGCTCGCAGGCGCGCGATCCATCCGCGGCGGCGAAAAATATGCTTTCTTCGATCGATATCGGCGCATCGAGCGCGTCGAAGATCCAACGGCCATAACCATTGGGCAAGCTGAGCAACACGGCGCGGCCGTCGAGCACGCTCTGCAACTTCACGGTCGGATGGATGTGAAACCGCACGGCATAGGGCCAAGTCGACATGCCGGCATTGTGCGCGGCAGGTCTCAACCTGTCCTCACCGTCAAGCCGCAACCCATCCACGGAAAGCGTGAGGCGACGCTCGTGGATCAGTCCGAAACGGCCGGTATAGCCATCATGGGTGAGCCGCATGCTGATCATCTTCGGCAATTGCTGGCGCTCGACGGAGACCTGTGCCGGGCCGGCGATGATCTGCTCCTCGAACCATTGTTCGAGCCCGTGCCGGCCAGCGAATTTGCAGGAGGACGTGTCGTCGACGACAAGCGTCGAATGCGCAGCGGTCACCCGCGCGGGAGCGCGCCGCGGATCGGGGGCACCGCAATTCATGATGAGCTTTTGCGTGCCGACGGAAAATTCGAATGAGAGGCAGCCGGCATGCGCGAGCGTCGAAAACTCCGGCGGCGGCGCGCGGCCGGTATCAATGATCAACACGCTCGTACCTGCCTCGACGCGCTGATAGCCGGCATAGGGCGCATTGATCAGAGCCTGTGCTCGCGCGTCGTCATAAGCAAGCACCGTGGCGAGCAGATCGGGCGCCGTGACGCCCATTCCGTTGAACAGCGCCAATGTGCCGTCGCCATGGCGCAAAAGCCGCAGCATCGGCAACATGCGATCGATCGCATTCAACAATTGCGGCGGCAGTGGCACACCCTGCGCCGCATAGGCCTGGCGCAGCGGAAGAAGATCGAGCAGCAGGCGGACCAGCGCTTCCGGATTGCGGCTGATATGGCCTCCATCGGGCAGGATCTGCCGATCGAGCTCCTCGCCCAGAAGCTTGGTGCCCTTGCGCAGCAACGCAGGCGTGCCCAACGCGCAAAGACCGAATTCCGCAAGCGCGATCGCAGCGAAAAGACGCTGCTCGCCGCTCATCCCGGCAGCAAGCTCATGCTCGAGAAAATACTGCGTACGCGTAAGACCGCGCATGAAGCGACGATAGAAGGCATGGTCGGCGCCTTCGAGGATCATCGGCGATTGCGAGAGAAAGGAGAGCAGGCGGCGAATGACGACCCGCGGTTCCCACGCGGGATTCTTATCGGGCATGCCTCTGTGGCGCAGAA
>DAIESR010000465.1 GCA_027346205.1 Beijerinckiaceae bacterium | reverse complement strand
CGCCTCTGGCAGGCCGCATGGGCATGCAGAACATTCGCGACGAGCTTGAGGAGCTTGCTTTTCGTCATCTGATGCCCGAGGCGAGCCAGATGATCAAGGCGAAGCTCGAGGAGCTGCGCAAGAAGAATGGCAAGATTATCGCCGAAGTCGAGCAGGAGCTTCGCGACGAATTCTCCGCCCGTGGGATCGAGGCGACAGTCGAAGGCCGCCAAAAGCAGCCCTATTCGGTCTGGAACAAGATGCAGCGTAAATCCATCGCCTTCGAGCAATTGTCGGACATTTTCGGCTTTCGCGTCGTGGTCAACACGACCGAGGACTGCTACCGCGCGGTCGGCGTTGTGCATACCAAATGGCCGACCGTGCCCGGGCGCTTTAAGGACTATATCTCGACGCCGAAGGAAAACGACTACAGGTCGATCCACACGACCGTTGTTGGTCCGGGCGGTCAGCGCGTCGAACTGCAGGTTCGCACGGCAGAGATGCAGGACATTGCTCGATACGGCATTGCCGCGCATGTGCTCTATAAAGATAGTCGGGTCGCCGATCGTGACGTGCTGGTGCGCGAGAGCCGCGCCTATCAATGGCTGCAGCGGACGATCGATCTGCTCGCCGTAGGCGACTCGCCGGAGGAGTTTCTCGAACATACAAAGCTCGAGCTGTTCCGCGATCAGGTCTTTTGCTTCACGCCCAAGGGCTCGCTGATTGCTCTGCCGCACGGTGCGACACCGATCGATTTCGCTTATGCGGTCCATACCGATGTCGGCAATTCCGCGGTGGGCGCCAAGATCAACGGAAGGCTGGCGCCGCTCGTCTCGGAGTTGCAGAATGGCGATGAAGTCGAGATCGTGCGGGCCGCCGGCCAGGTTCCTCCGGCGGCGTGGGAAACTCTGGTCGTCAGCGGCAAGGCGCGCGCTGCCATCCGCCGTGCGACGCGCGATGCCGTGCGGGCGCAATATACCGGCCTCGGTCGACAGATTGTCATGCGCGCTTTCGAAAGGGCCGCGAAAGAATATGGCGAGGACAAGCTGAAAGCAGCCTTGCCGCGTCTGGCGCGCGCCAGCGTGGACGATGTGCTGGCTGCCGTTGGTCGCGGCGAGATCTTTTCAGGCGATGTCGTCAAGGCCGTCCATCCGGACGTCGCCGAAGAGCGCAAGAGCGCCGTGCCGCAGCCGCGGCACGAGGGCGAACCCGGCTGGTTTCCGCTGCCCAAGGCCGCGAGCCTCGTGTTCAAAGTCCCGGGCGCCAATGGCGAAGCGTTGTCGAATTCAATCCCGATCCGCGGCCTGCGCGGTGATTTGCCGGTGCGCTTCACGCCGAATGGCGGTGCCGTGCCGGGCGACCGCATCGTCGGCATCCTGACACCGGGGGAGGGAATCACGATCTATCCCATTCAATCGCCCGATCTCACCGCATTCGACGATCAGCCGCAGCTCTGGCTCGATGTGCGCTGGGACATCGAGGACGGCCGGCATGAGCTGTTCCCGGCTAAGATCGTGGTGACGGCGATCAACGAGCCTGGGACATTGGGCATGATCGCGACGCTCATCGGAGATACCGGCGCGAACATAGACAATATCAGCATCAAAGTGCTCTCGGCGGATTTCCGCGAGATGACCATCGATGTCGAAGTCGCTGACCTAAAGCATTTGAATGGCATCATCACGCAATTGCGGGCCCGGCCCGTGGTCAATAAAGTCGAAAGGTTCTACGGCTGATGGCACATTCGCCTCTTCGCCTCGGCGTTAATGTTGATCATGTCGCGACCCTGCGCAATGCACGCGGCGGCAGCCTTCCAGACCCGCTGCGGGCCGCGCTGCTCGCCATTGAGGCCGGTGCGGACGGCATCACCGCGCATCTGCGTGAAGATCGGCGTCATATCCGTGACGACGATATGAAGCGACTGAAGCAGGAGATCTCGAAGCCGCTGAATTTCGAGATGGCGGCGACCGATGAAATGGTCGCGATCGCGCTTGACACACGCCCGCATGCCAGCTGCCTTGTTCCAGAAAAGCGCAGCGAACGCACGACTGAAGGGGGCCTCGACGTGATCACCGCCCATGATCATTTGCGGATTGTCACAGCTGAACTCGGCCGCGCGGGGGTTCGCGTCTCGCTTTTCATCGAGCCGTCGATCGAGGCGGTCGAGGCGGCCCGCTCGATCGGCGCGCCCGTGATCGAACTCCACACCGGCGCCTGGTGCGATGCGCTGACGCATGGAGAAGATGCGCGGGCCGAACATGAATTCGCGCGGCTCAAGGCCGCCGCCAGACTCGCCAGCGAGAAGGCAATCGAATGTCATGCGGGCCATGGGCTCGATTACGATACGGCGCGTCAGATCTCGACGCTGCCGCAGGTCGTCGAACTCAATATCGGACATTTCCTCTTCGCCGAGGCGATTTTTGTCGGTCTCGCGGCTGCGATCAAGCAAATGCGGGCCGCGATGGATGCCGGCCGGGCGGAGGGGCTCGCAGCGTGAACGGAGCTCGCCGGCGCATATGATCATCGGCTATGGCATAGACCTTTGCGACATTCGTCGCGTCGAAGATTCGCTCGCCCGCTTCGGCGAGCGTTTCATCGCCCGCTGCTTCACGGAACTTGAAAGGCAGAAATCCGAGGCGCGGGCTGCGCGGGCCGCCTCATATGCGAAGCGCTTCGCCGCCAAGGAAGCCTGCGCCAAGGCGCTCGGCACCGGCATGAGCCAGGGCGTCTATTGGCGCGATATGGGCGTCGTCAACCTACCGTCCGGCAAGCCCACGATGCAATTGACGGGGGGCGCCGCTCTCAGGCTCGCCGATCTCACGCCAGACGGACATCGCGTCATCATCCATGTGACGCTGACCGACGAATACCCGCTCGCCCAGGCGCATGTGATCATCGAGGCGATCGAACTGAAAACATAGTCAGATCATCTCATTACGGCATCACGATAGGCTTGGCGCATGGCCTCGTCGGGAGCGGTAGGTGCATTTTCCGGCAAATATCCAGAAAATTTGAGGAACGACCATCGAACCGCCAGGATTGCAGCGGATGCAGGCTCACCGCAGGCAAAATCGGGCTGACGTGGGCAGGGGATAGGCGGCCGACGGAGCGAAGCCACCTTCACCGTCGCTTTCTCACGTGATAAGGACCGCGCCATCGGGTCCTTGGAGCCGATCCCGTCTTTGCATTACCCGAGGGATCTATGCATCGGGAACAGATCGGCACGATAAGACCTAGAGCTGCGCTCCAACATAGAGTCGAGAGAGATGACGGAACCGACGAAGGTGGACAAGAAGGGCGCGGGCTCCATGGGGGGAACGAAAGAGGGCAATTTTTTCGGAGAGCTCGTCAAAGTCGTCGTCCAGGCGCTACTTATCGCGCTTGTCGTGCGAACGCTTTTGTTCCAGCCCTTCAACATCCCTTCTGGATCTATGATTCCGACTTTGCTGATCGGCGATTATCTTTTCGTCTCCAAATATGCCTATGGCTATTCCAACCATTCGCTACCGTTCAGTCCGCCGCTCTTTCAAGGTCGCATCCTTGCCTCGCCGCCGAAGCGTGGTGATGTCATCGTGTTCAAACTGCCGCGCGACGGCCAGACCGACTACATTAAACGGGTGATCGGCTTGCCGGGCGATACGATCCAGATGAAAGAGGGCCGGCTCTATATCAATGGCGTGATCGTGCCGCGCGTACCTATCGCCAAGGTCAAGACGGAAGATTTCTTCGGCCGCGAACGGGAAGTGCCGACCTATGAGGAGACCTTGCCCGGCGGCGTGAGCCATAGGATCATTGAAATCGAAGGCGATACGGGCTTTTATGACAATACGGGCGTCTACAAAGTGCCGCCGAATAGCTATTTCATGATGGGCGACAATCGCGATAACTCGACCGACAGCCGTGTGCCGCCGAGCGCGGGCGGTGTCGGCTACGTGCCGTTCAAGGATCTGGTTGGCCGTGCCGAAGTAATTTTCTTTTCGGTCAAGGGTGAGCAGGCTTGGCAAATCTGGAAATGGCCATGGGATGTGCGCTGGAGCCGCCTGTTCAAACATGTGAAATGATGGCACAGCGGAACCGAGACATTGATCCGCTCGAACGCAGTATCGGGCATAAATTCACCAACCGCGATCTTGCCAATCTGGCGCTAACGCATGTCAGCGCCGCCAATGGCCGCCGTGCGACCTATCAAAGGCTCGAATTCCTTGGCGATCGTGTGCTCGGCCTCGTGGTCGCCGATATGCTCTATGCGGCTTTTCCCGAGGCGAATGAGGGCGAGCTGTCGCGGCGGCTCGCTGATCTCGTGCGTCGGGAAAGCTGTGCCGAAGTCGCGCTCGAATGGGGTGCCGAGGCC
>DAIESR010000453.1 GCA_027346205.1 Beijerinckiaceae bacterium | reverse complement strand
GATCAATTTCATCACCACCATTTTCAACATGCGCGCGCCCGGCATGACGCTGCATAAGATGCCGCTGTTCGCCTGGTCGGTGCTGGTGACTGCCTTCCTTCTGGTGTTGTCGCTTCCGGTGCTCGCCGGCGCTATCACCATGCTGCTCACCGACCGCAACTTCGGCACGACTTTCTTCGATCCGAACGGTGGCGGCGACCCGATCCTCTTCCAGCATCTCTTCTGGTTCTTCGGCCATCCAGAAGTTTACATTCTGATTCTGCCTGGCTTTGGCATCATCAGCCATATCATCTCGACCTTCTCGAAGAAGCCCATCTTCGGCTATCTTGGCATGGCCTATGCGATGGTGGCCATCGGCGTTGTCGGCTTCCTCGTCTGGGCCCATCATATGTATACGGTGGGTCTGTCGCTCGACACGCAGCGCTATTTCGTCTTCGCGACGATGGTGATCGCGGTGCCGACTGGCGTGAAGGTCTTCTCCTGGATCGCCACGATGTGGGGCGGCTCGATCTCCTTCCGCACCCCGATGATCTGGGCGACGGGCTTCATCTTCCTCTTCACGGTTGGTGGCGTGACGGGTGTGGTGCTCGCCAATGCCGGCGTCGACCGTGCGCTGCATGAAACCTATTTCGTTGTCGCTCACTTCCACTATGTGTTGTCGCTCGGGGCGGTCTTCGCGCTCTTCGCTGGGTTCTATTACTGGTTCCCGAAGATGAGCGGCTACATGTACAATGAGAAGCTCGCCAACATACATTTCTGGTTGATGTTCGTCGGCGTCAATCTCACCTTCTTCCCGCAGCATTTCCTTGGTCTTGCGGGCATGCCGCGCCGCTACATCGACTATCCGGATGCATATGCGCTCTGGAACCAGGTCTCGTCCTATGGCGCCTATATCTCGGCCGTCGGCGTTGTCGTGTTCTTCTATGTGATCTTCGAGGCCTTCGCCAAGAAGCGGGTCGCGGGCGACAATCCTTGGGGGGTCGGTGCGACGACCTTGGAATGGACCGTGTCTTCGCCGCCCCCGTTCCACACGTTCGAGACTTTGCCGCGTATCACCGGTTCGAGTCACTGACACGCGGCGCGCGGGGGAAAGTCGGCTCGACTCTTCCCCGCTTGCCGAAACTGCACGGCGGGCGCGTTCACGGCGCCCGCTGACCGCCTTCTTAAGGCGCCGAGATCTGCACAGCTCTTGGTTCCGGTGACTGCGGAGATCCGCGCGGCGCGCTGGCGTTGCGGGTGAGAATCCGACCTCAAAAGGGCCGGATAGAAATTCTGGCCCAAGCAAGCCAAGTTTAGTTCGCAGCAGATTTTTGGGCGCGCTTCTGATGGATCAGGCTTCGATATGAGTTTTGTTGGGGAAAGCGATAGCGGGGTTGCCGGGCCGGCCAAGATTTCGGTCGCGAGCCCTGGCGACTACATAGCGTTGCTGAAGCCACGTGTGATGTCGCTGGTGATTTTCACCGCGCTCACCGGCTTGCTGCTGGCCCCGCATCCTGTTCATCCGATCGTCGGATTTGCCGCGCTTCTCGCCATCGCAGTCGGTGCAGGTGCGTCCGGTGCCCTCAACATGTGGTATGACGCCGATATCGACGCGATCATGCGGCGGACCTGCAAGCGGCCGATTCCGAGCGGCAAAGTGACCGGTTCCGAAGCTTTGGGCTTTGGCCTCACTTTATCGGCCTTCGCTGTCTTCACTTTGGGCATTGTCGCCAATTGGGCGGCTGCGGCCTTGCTCGCTTTCACCATCTTCTTCTACGTCGTGATTTATTCGATGTGGCTGAAACGTGCCACGCCGCAAAATATCGTCATTGGCGGTGCCGCGGGTGCGTTTCCTCCCGTGGTTGGCTACGTTGCGGCAACGGGCCATTTGAGCGTGTCGAGCTTCGTGCTCTTCGCGATCATCTTTGTTTGGACGCCGCCGCATTTCTGGGCGCTGGCTCTCGTGCGCGCCGCCGACTATGGTCGCGCGGGCATTCCTATGCTCCCTAATGTCAAAGGCCCCAACCGTACCAGGCTCGAGATTCTTCTTTATAGCCTGGTTTTGGTGCCGTTGGGCGTCGCGCCTTATCTTCTTGGCTTTGCCTCGCCGGTCTATGGCGTGGCCTCTGTTGCACTGGGCGCGGTGTTTCTCGGCTTGGCTGTGAGGGTCTTTCTGGTTCGCACAGGCGACAAGGCCGATCAATATGCCATGGCGCTGTTCGGCTTTTCGATCCTTTATCTCTTCTTGCTATTTGCCGAGCTCTTGACCGAGCGGGTGATCACGCTCTTCCTGGGCATGTAAGGTGGGAGAGATGGACGCTCAAAAGGACACGGACGGAGTTAGACTTACTCCGGAGCAGTTGAAGAGCCGCCGGCAGCGCAATATTGCGATCGGACTGGCCGTCGGCTTCTTTGTTTTGCTGTTTTATGCTGTGACGATTGCCAAGCTTGGGCCCGGCGTCGTCAGCCGGCCAATGTGAGGAGGGGACGATGGAGGAGGTTCCTGCGCCTTCATCTGAGCCGCCGAAAGCGAGCTGGCGGAACGGGCTGGTCGCCGGCGGAGTCATGCTCACCGTAGTGACTATGCTCGGCTTGTCTTTTGCCGCAGTTCCCCTTTATCGGCTTTTTTGCGCGTCGACCGGCTTTGGGGGCACGCCGCAAAGGGCTAAGGCGGCGCCGGCCTTCCAGGGCAAGCGTGACATAGCTGTGCGTTTCGATGCCAATGTCGGCGCGGGCCTCCCCTGGAGCTTCGCTCCGGAGACGCCGCAAATCACGCTGCGCACGGGGCAGACGGCGACGGTCTTCTTCAAGGTCACCAATCGCAGTGATCGAGAGACGGCCGCGCAGGCCATGTATAATGTGTCGCCGGATGTTGCCGGAGGCTACTTCGACAAGATCAGCTGCTTCTGTTTCTCGACGCAGCGGCTGGGGCCGCATGAGACGATGGATATGCCAGTTGTCTTCTTCCTCGATCCTGAGCTCGAAAAGGACAAGACAATGAACGGAGTCGATACCGTCACTTTGTCTTATACATTCTACCCCGCTGCTTTATCGACGGTCGCGGAACAAGGGCAAGGAAAAGTCAGTCCGCCGCGTCTTTAATGCGGGGCGGGGCATACTTTGGTACCGGAAAGTGAAGCTTCGCGGAGCTTTTAAAGGAGTTCCGGCCTCGGAAATAAGAAATTGAGACTGGAAGACGTGTAGAACGAAGACTTGGAGAATGAAGAGCCCGACAAGAAATGCAGAGCGTCACTGCGAAGCGCGCTGATGTCGAGTTCCATAGAATGGCCGCGACCGTAATGTCGGGGGCGGTTGCGAAACAGGGGAAGAGGGAAGAGGAAGGCTGTCATGGCGGACGTCCACGCGAAACCGAACCACGATTATCATCTCGTCGATCCGAGTCCTTGGCCGATTTTGGGTGCGCTCGGTGCCTTCATCATGGCGCTCGGTGGCATCATGTGGATGAAGTCCATTTCGTTCGCCGGCACCACACCGGGCGGCTATGTCTTCGGCGCAGGGCTTCTCCTTGTTCTCTATGTAGCCGCGTCATGGTGGACCGACGTCATCAAGGAGGCGGAATATCAAGGCTATCACACGCGCGTGGTCCAGATCAGCCACCGCTATGGCATGATCTTGTTCATCGCCTCGGAAGTGATGTTCTTCGTCGCGTGGTTCTGGGCGTTCTTCGACGCGAGCCTGTTCTCGGGTGAAAAAATACAATATGCGCGTTATGCCTTCACGGGGGGGCATTGGCCGCCGAAGGGAATCGAAGCCATCGATCCCTGGCATTTTCCGCTGCTCAACACGTTGATCCTGTTGACCTCCGGCACGACCGTGACCTGGGCGCATCACGCCTTGCTCCATGACGATCGCGGCGGCCTCAAGAAGGGTCTCATCCTGACAATCCTTCTTGGCGTCACGTTCACCGGCGTCCAAGCTTATGAATACATGCACGCGCCTTTTGCTTTCAAAGGCTCCATTTTCGGCGCAACTTTCTTCATGGCCACGGGCTTCCACGGCTTTCACGTCATCATCGGGACGATCTTTCTGACGGTCTGCCTCATTCGCGCTTTCCTCGGCCAGTTCTCGCCGAAGCAGCATCTCGGCTTCGAATTCGCCGCTTGGTATTGGCACTTCGTCGATGTGGTCTGGCTGTTCCTGTTCTGCTGCATCTATGTGTGGGGCTCTTGGGGCGGCGTCATCGAGCATTGAGTATGGCGACAAGGCGGCGTTCAGCCGCCTTGTATCGATTGTTGCGGCGCGATAGGGATATTGGCGCGGACGATGCTGGCGCGATCTCTAGCGCTCCTGCCGTAACGGCTCTCCGTCTTGGTCTTGCAGCGCCCGTCGGGATAAGGTGATGAGCGTCGAAAATAAAGATTCTGCGACCTCGCCTTATGTGACCGGCCTGCTTGGACGCTGCCCGCGTTGCGGCAAGGGCAAGATGTTCTCCGGTATTTTGACTGTCGTGCCGCAATGCAATGTCTGCGGCCTGAGTTTCTCGTTTGCAGATGCGGGGGACGGTCCGGCTGTCTTCGTGACCTTGATCGGAGGCTTTCTCGTGCTTGGCGCGGCGCTCTGGACCGAGCTGACCTATCAACCGCCATTCTGGGTCCATCTGGTCGTGTTTCTGCCTTTGACGGCGATCGTTTGCATCGGGCTTCTGCGGCCGGCGAAAGGGCTCTTGATTGCGCTCCAATACCGCAACAAAGCCGAGCAAGGGCGGCTTGAGAGCTAGGTATGACTAGCGCCGCCTCCCCGGCTGGTCGACAGAGCGTGCTGCGGCAGCTCCTTTGGCCCTTTTTGTTCACGCTGGTGGCCGGCGCGATCCTCGTTTCGCTCGGTGTCTGGCAATTGCATCGACTCGCGTGGAAAGAGGGCTTGCTTGCGCAGATTGCCGCGCGCGCCGATGCGCCGCCGGTCGCTTTGCCCGATGTCGGCGAATGGCCGCGTCTGGTGCCTGAGGATTACGATTATCGGCATGTGGTGCTCAGCGGCCGCTTCGCCTATGACAAGACGGTGCTCGTGTTTGTCCCCGAAGGCCCAACGGGTACCGGTCCGGGCTATCTTCTTTTGACACCTTTGCAGCTCGGTTCGGGCGCTTATGTCATCATCAATCGTGGCTATGTGCCGGCGGAGCTTTCCAAAAAGCTGGGGAATGCCGCGCAGCCGGCCGGCGAGGCGCATCTTTTCGGCCTGATGCGGCCGCCGCAGCAGCGCAACATCTTCACCCCAGCCGATCAGCCGGCAAAGGGGGAGTATTTCACCCGCGATCCAGCGCTCATCGGAACCTATTTCCATCTCGCGCCAATGGCCCCCTTCGTTATTGACGTTGATGTAACGCCGGGTGCCAGCGGATGGCCGAAGGGTGGCACCACACAGCGGGATCTGCCGAACAATCATATGAATTATGCGCTGACATGGTTCGGTCTCGCCGTCGGGTTGCTAGGCGTCTTCGTGTCTTTCGTTTTCCGCAAATTTGCGGAAGCGGCCGCATCCTGATCCACGGCTGAGGCCAGCGCCCCAAAAACCTCGCCCGATCATGGGTGTTTCATGCTAAACGCGACATAGCCGGGGGTTTTTTGAGCCAATCTCAGGAGCTAAGGTGAAATATATTTCGACGCGCGGCGACGCGCCCTCGCTATCTTTCACCGATGCGCTGATCACCGGTCTCGCTCAAGATGGCGGGCTTTATCTGCCTGAGGCCTATCCGCGCTTGTCGCGGGAGACGATCGCGGGCTTTGCCGGTCGCCCCTATCGCGAGGTGGCGGAAGCGGTGCTTGCGCCTTTCATCGCGGGCACGATCGCGCCGGACGCGCTGCGGGGAATGCTCGCCGCGGCCTATGCCCGTTTCGATCATGTCGCGGTCGCTCCTGTCTCGCAGATCGGCGATAATCTCTTTCTCCTCGAACTGTTCCATGGCCCGACGCTCGCCTTCAAGGATCTGGCGATGCAGCTCCTCGCCAGGCTCATGGAGCATGTTCTCGGAGTGCGCGGCGAAAGAGCGACTATCATCGGCGCCACATCGGGCGATACAGGCGCCGCAGCCATAGAAGCTTTCCGCGGTCTCGAACAGGTCGATGTCTTCATCCTCTATCCGCACGGGCGCGTTTCCGATGTGCAGCGCCGGCAGATGACGACGGTCGATGCCGACAATATCCATGTCATTGCGATCGAGGGCACTTTCGACGATGCACAGGCCATCGTGAAAGGCCTTTTCAACCATAAGAGTTGCCGCGAAGAATTCGCGCTCGCAGGGATCAATTCGATCAATTGGGCGCGTGTGGCGGCGCAGATCGTCTATTATTTCACGAGCGCGGTTGCATTGGGCGCGCCGCATCGATCGGTGTCTTTCGCCGTGCCGACAGGCAATTTCGG
>DAIESR010000450.1 GCA_027346205.1 Beijerinckiaceae bacterium | reverse complement strand
ACCAGGTAGAAACGTATTATCGGCCCAAAGGTTTTTGGCTACCGTCAAGTTCGAATAGGAATTACATGCCCATATAGGGTAAGCCTTGGCCATCTGTTTGATTTGCGATCCGAAATTTGGATCGAAGACGATTACGATTGTCGTGGCTAGATGCACATTGAACCGCACCTGGATTGCCGGAGGCCCCAACTCTTGAGAGGATGGGGCAATGGATACGAAGAAGAAGACATCGAACAGATTTTCACCTGAAGTACGGGAACGGGCGGTTCGGATGGTGCTGGAGCACCAGGGTGATCATACCTCGCAGTGGGCAACGATCGCCTCGATCGCGGCGAAGATCGGATGTACGGGCGAGACTTTGCGCAGCTGGGTTCGCCAGGCAGAGCGCGACGCCGGCGTTCGCCCGGGTGCGACGACGGATGAACGCGAGCGGATCAAAGCTTTGGAGCGGGAGAACCGCGAGCTGCGTCAAGCCAATGAGATCTTGCGCAAGGCGTCAGCTTATTTTGCGGCGGCGGAGCTCGACCACCGGTCGAAACCATGATCACCTTCATCGACGATCAACGGGAGGCGTACGGGGTCGAGCCGATCTGCGCGGTTTTGCCGATCGCCCCGTCGACCTATCGGGCGCATGCGGCGCGACGCCGTGATCCGACGAAGGGCTCGGCGAGGGCGCGTCGCGATACGGTTCTGCGCGAAAAAATCCGGCGCGTGTTCGACGAGAATTTCCAGGTCTACGGCGCACGCAAGGTGTGGCGGCAATTGGGTCGAGAGGGAGAGAGGGTGGCGCGCTGCACGGTCGAACGGCTGATGCGGGCCATGGGCTTGCGCGGCGCCGTGCGCGGCAGGCCGGTGAAAACAACGGTGAGCGATCGTAAGGCGCCTTGCCCGCTCGACAAGGTCAATCGGCAGTTCCAGGCGCCGCGGCCGAATGCGCTGTGGCTGTCCGATTTCACCTATGTCTCGACTTGGCAGGGCTTCGTCTACGTCGCCTTCGTCATCGACGCCTTCGCCCGAAGGATCGTCGGCTGGCGCGCCTCGCGCACGGCGCATGCGGGCTTCGTTCTCGATGCGCTCGAGCAGGCATTGCATGAACGCCGGCCTGTTCACGGCGGCCTCGTCCATCACAGCGATCGCGGCGTGCAATACGTCTCGATCAAATACACGGAGCGCCTCGCCGAAGCCGGTGTCGAACCCTCGGTGGGCAGTGTCGGCGACAGCTACGACAACGCGCTCGCCGAGACAATCAATGGGCTCTATAAGGCCGAGGTCATCTGGCGACGCGGGCCGTGGCGGAGCTTCGAGGCCGTCGAGTTCGCTACGCTCGAATGGGTAGATTGGTTCAACAATCGCAGACTTTTAGAGCCGATCGGAAACATGCCGCCGGCCGAAGCCGAAGCGCGTTACTATGCGCAAATCGGGGAGACCGCCATCGCGGCGTGACTCAAACAAAATGGCCTCCGGCAATCCAGGTGCGGTTCAGTCCGCGGTTTCTCGATCCGTCCCTCGCCGCTGAAGAGAGGGCGGCAACCCTCTCTCAGCGGTTCCTTTTTGCCTCAGCGGCGCAAAAAGTCATAAGACAAGCATGTTCCGGCAAAGTCGACTGACTTTTCCATCATTTTAGACATCGGATACATCCGATGTCTCATCAATGAGAACATGCACCAGCTCTTTGATCTTGAGCGAGTTCTCATAGATCGGATGATTCCATCCGATTGGAACGCGCTCTGAATAATAACTTGGTTCTCAGCCCATGGTGCTCACGGGGGATGGGCTGGCGAAGCGACAGTCGTAAATGAACGGTCCTCGTCCCATGGGCGGCACTTACCACTGTCGCTTCGCCAGCCCTATCTTGCCTGCGGGAGATGGACGGCGGCGCCCGATCAATTTGTCGAACTCGTCGCCGTTCCGGCCGCTCAGTTCCGGAAGACATCGAAATGCGGGATGAATCCGTGCTCGGCGAGATAGTTCAGCACTTTCGCGCCGGCCTGCTCGGGCGTTTCGCCTTCATGGCCTAGGATGAGTTCGGCGGCTTGCGGCGTTTCATAGGGCTGGTCGACGCCGGTGAAATTCTTGATCTCGCCGGCGAGAGCCTTCTTGTAGAGCCCTTTCGGATCGCGCGCGATGCAGAGGTCGCGCGGCGTATCGACAAAAATCTCGATGAACTCGCCTTCGCTCAAAGTCTCGCGCACGAGCTGGCGTTCGGCGCGGAAAGGCGAGATGAAGGAGCAGAGCACGATAAGGCCGGCATCCGTCATCAATTTCGCGAC
>DAIESR010000410.1 GCA_027346205.1 Beijerinckiaceae bacterium | reverse complement strand
CGCCATCATCGATGCCGGCCAGATCGTGGCGTCGCTCGCCATTCGTATTCTCGGGCGCACCTCAGCCGAGGATCTGAAGGATCTCGACGGCAATATCATCGTCCATGCCGGCGAGATGATCGAAGAATGGCATATGGAGCGGATCAATGCCGCCGGTATTCAGGAGGTTAAGATCCGGTCTGTCCTCGTCTGCGAAGCGAAGAACGGCGTCTGTGGCAAATGCTATGGGCGCGATCTCGCACGCGGAACGCCGGTCAATATGGGCGAGGCGGTCGGTGTCATCGCGGCGCAGTCGATCGGCGAACCGGGCACTCAGCTCACCATGCGCACGTTCCACATCGGCGGCGCCGCGCAGATTGCTGATCAGTCTTTCATCGAATCGAATTTCGATGGGACGATCCGCATCCGTAATCGCCATCTTGCTCGCAATTCGGACGGTGATCTGATGGTCATGGCCCGCAATGTGGCGGTGATCATCGAAGGACCGGATGGAACCGAGCGAGCCGTGCACCGCGTCCAATATGGCGCGCGGCTGAAGGTCGATGAAGGCGACAAGATTAAGCGTGGGCAGCGGATTGCCGAATGGGATCCCTATACGCGGCCGATCCTCACGGAGGTCGACGGCACCGTCGATTACGAGGACCTTGTCGAAGGCTCGTCCATGACAGAAACGGTCGATGAATCGACTGGCATCGCCAAGCGTATGGTCATCGATTGGCGGCTCAGCCAGCGCTCCTTGACCTTGAAGCCGGCGATGGTGCTGAAGGGGCCGGACGGCAAGGTGCTGAAGCTGCCACGTGGTGGCGATGCCCGCTATATGCTGCCGGTCGAGGCCATCATCGGTGTCGATCCGGGCGGTTCGGTGAAAGCCGGCGACATTATCGCGCGCGTTTCGATGGAATCGGCCAAGACACGCGACATCACCGGTGGTCTGCCGCGTGTCGCCGAATTGTTCGAGGCGCGGCGCCCCAAGGATCATGCGATCATTGCGGAGGCCTCCGGCACGGTGCAGTTCGGCCGCGACTATAAGAACAAGACGCGCATTTCCATCGTCCCGCATGAGGAGGGTGCCGAGCCGGTCGAATATTTGATCCCGAAGGGCAAGCACATCCATCTGCAGGATGGCGATATCGTCGAGAAGGGCGATTACATCGTCGACGGCAATCCGGCACCACATGACATTCTGGCGATCAAGGGCGTCGAAGAACTCGCTGCCTATCTCGTTAACGAGATCCAGGAGGTCTATCGTCTGCAGGGCGTGAGCATCAACGACAAGCACATTGAAGTGATCGTGCGGCAGATGTTGCAGAAGGTCGACATCACCGATCCGGGCGATACGGATCTCCTATCCGGCGAACAGGTCGACCGGATGGAACTCGACGAGTTGAATGAACGAATGCTCGAGGAGGGCAAAAAGCCGGCGTCGGGCACTCCGGTCCTGCTGGGCATCACCAAGGCGTCGTTGCAGACACGTTCCTTCATTTCGGCGGCATCCTTCCAGGAAACGACTCGGGTACTCACCGAGGCTGCGGTCAACGGCAAGACCGATTCGCTCGAAGGACTGAAAGAAAATGTCATCGTCGGCCGGCTGATTCCGGCAGGCACCGGCGCGGCGATGGCGAAGCTGCGCCAGATCGCGATGGGACGCGACGAGATGATTCTCGCGCAGAAAGCCGAATCAGGGGCGCCGCCGCTCCAATTGCCGCCGGCTGCCGAAGTGGTGACAGAGGATTCGTCTACGCCGGAATCCTGAGCCTGAGCCTATTTGGTCGCCCGGAACGCTTCGGCGTTCCGGGCGATTTTGATTTGGAGCCGATCCTGCCAGCACGGAATTGCATCCTCGGCACATCTTGAATGTTCGCCGCTCTAATGATCCATGTGAGTGCGAATAAGTCTGTTTAATATCATATAGATAGTTTATATCCTCTTTTAGGTATCTGGCATATCACGCGTCTATATAATTGGAAGAGTCTTTCAATTTCTCTTGGACATGCTTGAGAGCGCTTCCGGGCTGCTACGATCGCGAAGCGCGAGACAAATCTCACGCTTCGCAAACGTCCTGCGGTAGCCCATGGATGGCTGGTTTTACGTCGGAATGGCCCGTTAACCGCTGGTCACGTCCAAAAGCTGATACAGAACTAAACACCTGACCAGTTCTACGCGGGTTTTGCAGTGCAAAGGGGTTGACGGCTCGCCGTGACGACATTAAGTTCCGCCCACTTTCGATAGGCCGTAGGTTCTTTTCTGTTCGGGACGTCGCGTCCTGAAGCCATACGAACCTAAACGCTATCGTCTCAGCGACTGACCAGTCATAATGGATCAGCGGCTCGCCGCGATCCTCAAAAGGCAAGAGCGCGGCTGCTGTCGTGCTCCTCTGCTTTAGCGCAGCGCCGGAAGCCCTCCTGGGCCGAAGGCGCTGATTCGTTTGCGTTGGCGGATGCGATTCGTTTGCATGTGCCGATAATTGGTTGGTTCGTTGGGATGAAGCGGAGTTGGAATGGGCGCGGGTTAGTTCTGACCAGCGGACATTAAAGGTAGAGATGAAGGCGAAGCATGCCGACGATTAGTCAATTGATCCGCAAGCCGCGGCACGAAAAGGTCTATCGCGAAAAGGCCCGACATCTCGGTGCTTGTCCGCAGAAGCGTGGCGTCTGCACGCGCGTCTATACCACGACGCCGAAGAAGCCTAATTCGGCGCTGCGCAAAGTGGCCAAGGTGCGTCTGACCAATGGCTTCGAGGTCATCGGCTACATCCCCGGTGAAGGCCATAATTTGCAGGAGCATTCAGTCGTCATGATCCGCGGCGGCCGCGTCAAGGATTTGCCCGGCGTACGTTATCATATCCTGCGCGGCGTGCTCGATACGCAGGGCGTGAAGAACCGTAAGCAGCGCCGTTCAAAATATGGCGCCAAGCGGCCGAAGTAAGCCGC
>DAIESR010000400.1 GCA_027346205.1 Beijerinckiaceae bacterium | reverse complement strand
GTTGTCGAGGGATAGATCCGACAGGTCGCAACATCGGTCGAATCGCCGAACCAGGCGACGACCAGCGCGACAGTCTCGCAATCCGGCAGTTGCGCTTGAAGATCATCGAGCGCGATCGAATAATCCGTCTTTGTCCCGCTTCCATTGGAGGCATAGAGATTGATCGACTGCAACGCCGTCTCTGTGGCACGCTGGCCGAGATAGGGCAGCGTGTCATAGGAGAATTCGCCGGTCGCCGGCAGAAGATTGACGCCTTTGACATATCCCACGGTTCATCTCGTCAGTTTCGAGAGGCCCAGATGGGCGCCAAGCCGCACGGACTCGTTCACCGTGCGCAGAATGGTTTTGCCGTTCTGCTTGAACCAGCGTTTCACATCGCCGGAATCCAGTGCTGAAATATTGAAATGCGTCGTGTGATTGACCGTGACACCGCTGTTGCCGCTATTGCCGGTCCCGCCTGACGCATTCGCCATCAGGCCTTGCGCCCAGGGCGTCGCCGCTGCCGGCACAATCATCTCGCCTTGATGGAGCTGCCCGATCGTATCGGCCGGCAATTGCCAGGCGCCCACTGCGAAATGCGCCATGCCCACAACAAGACTTTGCGCCGCTGCCGCAGGGCCCGCAGCCGCCGGCCCCATCACCGGCGCCAGAAAGCCAAACACGCCAGCGAAAGTCTCTTGCGCCGATGCGAAAATCTGGCGAATCATGCTCGCCGCATTGATCGCCAGACTCGCGGCTGCGCCGCTTTGCTCCGTGGTCACACGGGCAGCGACACCGGTACCGATCGCAGTGGTTTTCGCCACCTCGCCGAGCTGCGTGCTGGTGACTTGCGCCGCGACGCCCGCCGCCCAATCCGCCACCATTCTCATGCGCGCCTGGATGAAATCCTGAATGATCCCGAGAAGAACTTTTTTCGTCGCCTGTCGCAATGTCTCGTGACCCTGGATCATTCCCATGATCGCGCTCGACATCAAGCTGCCGATCTGTTCGAAGGTCCGGCGATCGTCATTATAGACTTCCCTGTTGTAATTACGCTCAATCTGCTCGCGACGCAGAGCGCTCTGGCTCGCCAGAGTTTCGAGCCTCAATTGATAGTGTGCATATTGCTTGGACCCTTCCGCGGTATTGATCAGCAGGGCCTGCAAATGCCGGCGCTCGCTCGCCTCGCGCTGATCTTCGAGAGCGAGCAGGCTCGCAAGCTCCTGCTCATGGCTCATCTGCGCTGTCTGCACTTCCTGCCTGACGAGCGCCTGTTTCATCCTCACGCCGCCCAACGCGATTTGATAGCGCGCGTTCTCCTCTTCCTGCATCATCGCCCGCATTTGCGCATTAGCCTCTTGCGTGGCTTGAAGCTTTTGCACTGCGCTATTGATATAAGCCTGAGACAACGCGCCGAAGGATGCCGCGATCTGAGCCGCGCTGCCGCGCATCGTGCCCGTCGTCGCGGAGACGGCATTGGACGCATCCTGCATTCCTCTTTGCAGATTCGATGTATCGGCAGAGAATTTGATCGTGATGTCATCGGTCATCAGTTTGCCTTGTCGCAAAACGCCTGCAAGTGAGGTCCCGGAAACGGCAAAGGGCGGCCCGCAACACAGACCGCCCTTTCCTTCATCTGCACCTCATCCACTCCGTAACTCATGCCATCCGTACCTGGCCGTCAGGAAAATGCGCGATCAGCGCGCCAATGCCGCTTGGATCTGCTTCCGAGACCGGCTTCGACTCCGGCTTGCCTTCGATGCGATAGACGCATTTGAGGATCTCATGCACTGGT
>DAIESR010000395.1 GCA_027346205.1 Beijerinckiaceae bacterium | reverse complement strand
CCGCCATCCGGAATCGCATCGAGCTTCGTCGCAAAGATCCATGTCGACTCCAGCGACTCTTGAAAAGGACTGCTGAAAGCAATGCCGGCCGCTGTGTTGCCAGTGCCATTTACACCGCTGCCCTTCACCTGCCGTATATTTTGAATCTCGGGGCAATGTTCAGCGATCGCCTGCTTGACGCCGGCGACAAAAGTGAGTGTCGAAGACGGACAATTATCGCAATTGCCGAGGAAGCGAACATCGATCGAATCCGGCGGCGCGACAGAGACCAATTCGACATTCCCGCCATGGGCCGCGAGCATCGGCCTGATCGACTCCAGGGCCTGCTCGACTCGCTCCTGCAGACTGGCGCGGAGCAGGCCATGGTGGCGCAGAACCGTATAGACCACAGGGTCCTGAGCGGTAGCACGCAAAACATCGAGACCGCCCGGCGCATCCTTCATGGCACTGATCAGCTTTCGCAGAGCGTCTTTGTGCAAAGCCTCGATCGCACGCCGGAAGCCGAGCACGACCGTCCGTTGCCCCTCCTCCCAATTGTCGAAGATCGATTCTATGCGCGCGACATCATCGACAAGGATGTCAACGTCTCGTTCCAATGATGGCCGCGAACTCTGATCATTCATCGCGCCCTCCCATGAGGTCACACCGGATCAGCGAAATTTCAAATCCTTGAAGAGATAGGGCTGCAACGCTCCACCGATAAATCCAGCCACCATGGCGGCGATCGGCATTCCGGTGAATTTGGCCAATACCAGAAAAATGACGAATGCGATCGCGACACCGATCGCAAGTTGCCGATAGACCTCATTTGGATTCTTGAATAGCTTGACCTGGAAAAACAAAATGATGGAGGTCTTGACCATATCCAGCATGACGATCTCCTCAGAAGACGATAGCAGCGACAATGACGCCGATCACGACGCCCGTCACACCTGCAAGCGGACCATAGAACCCGCCCATCATGCCGGCGAGTTCCTTGCCCAACACTTTGCCGCCAACAAAAATGCCGCCGACCACCCCTCCGAGAACCGAACAGAAGATCGAAAGAACAATCGAAAAAAACGCCAATCCTATCGTCTTATCCATCAAGCGCCCCCAACGCTTTCTTCATGAGCAGCGGCTTGAAGTTCCGCCGAGATCAAAACCTGTTTCGCCCACCGCCGGGCTCATCCTCGGCTGCCGCGCAAAAATTCGCGCATGCCATCGAGGCTTCAGCCCAAGCGAGTGATTGCCTATTGTTTCTCGGCATATTCTTCGAGCAGGGATGCGCCGAACCGACCGCCATGCGCCGATGCCAAAGCGGCAAGCTCCGCTTCGATTTCCAGGATCATCGCATCGACGACCCCGCTCTTCTGCACCTCGCCCGTCTCGGCAAAAATTTCAGCCGCCTCTTTATAATAGGTCATGGCCTTGCCGAGATTGCTTCGATTGCCGTCCTCGGGACTCATCAACTCGTCTGGAAGATTGCGCAGACAATTGGCATAGTTTGCGATCGTATTGGCATATTCGGCAGGTGTCGTAGCCCGCGAACGCACCTTCAACGCCTCCTCATAGGCATCGACGGCGCGCAGGCAGTTTTCCACCGAATGGCTCGACGACACATATTGCAACGCATTGCCGAGATTGTTCTGCAGCATCGCGTACTCGCTCGGGTGATCGATGATGTTGACGACCTTGAGCCCGTCTTGAAACGCCTGCACGGCCAGGGCTTCGCGCATTTTCGCGCGCTCATCGGTGAAAGGAATCGACAGGAAGGCCGTCGCAAGATTGTTTTGCAGGATCGCAAATTCCTTCGGATAGGTCGCGGCATCGAATATGCGCAAGGATCTCTGATAGGCCGCGATCGCCGCCGTGATCGGTGCCGCATTCACGGAGGCGAGGCTCTGCAACACGAGACCGAGATTCATCTCGATCTCCGCCATCTCTTCCGGCGTGCCATCACTCTTCAAAAGCTCACGCGCGATTTCGAGATTGTCCTGCGCCTTGCGCAACGGGCCAATATCGTCCGCAGGCATCGCCTGGAGGGCCGTGGCGAGGCGCGCATGGATGCGTCCACGCAGAAGCTGATGTTCGACGGCACAAAGCTCCAACGCTTTTTCGTAGAGCAGCACAGCCTGTTGCAGATCGTCGGGAGTTTTTGGCCGAATCTGGAGACCCATTGCGATCTCCATCAGCATCTCGATCTTTTCCGCGTGGCTTGCGTCCTCAGCCTCCACACGATCGAGAGCAGCTTTGACCACGGACTCGGTACGCGTCGGCATCGCATCACTCCTGAAGTCTCAATCGTGAGCTTCAATACTTGAACGCTAAGCGACGCATCCACAGAAGTCTAGTATATTTTCGACCTGCAAACTTAGTTTACTATTAGATCGCAAGATGAGTGGAATGAGACATCCAGAGTAACGACACGCCGTGGAATGCCACTCGCCAGGGTTCAAGCGCGCGCTTGATCTGGATAGGTCTTGATCAAATCCGCAATGCGCGCGGTGACGATGTCGGCCGCGCGCATGACAGGCGGCGAAAGCTCAAGCCCATATTCAAGCGCCGCGGCCTCGATGAGAAAGACAGTGACGTCGCTCGGAAAATTCTCCACCCAAATGCGACGACCGGCGTAGAGCGCATGGTCCCAGCGGAAATCGTGAAGATTGAAACTTGGCTTCGGCTCTTGTTCGAGCGCATGGCCCGGCACTTCGAAAACGGAGCCTGGTTCGGAACCGCTCGAGCACGCATCGACGATCACGAGCTTCTTCGCGCCACGGGCTTGGAACAGAACCTCCATCCCGCCAGTGCCGGCATCGAAGATCCTGATCGAGGAACAGCCTGTCGCCTGTCGCGCCATTAGAGCCCGCACGACGACGACTCCGACGCCATCGTCGGATCGATTGAGATTGCCGCAGCCGATGACCGCGAGCATGTCCGATCAAAGCCCTGTCAGATTCGCCAAAGCCGACACCACCACTCCGGTTCGACCGGGACCGCGAGTTCCGGCAGATCACACCATTTGCGATGCACAAGATAATACATGCATTCCATGCAGCGATATTGTTCCTCGCCGAACGGGTGATTAACAAAACCGCCGATGACGAGCTTGCTTTTCAGATCTTTGGGATCGAGCGCCCGCAATTCGTTCAAAATTCCGCCGAACTCTTTTTCGGTCTCTGGGAACGGCTCCGTTGTTGTCTTCAATCCATGAGCTAGCAATTCCGCAATTCCGGCGCGCACAGCATCATCGTCTGCCACAGACATGATCTTCCTCCACTATGCAGTCGGCGCACACGATTCTCAAGAAATTGTCATACGGCGCATCCACTCGCCCTCGCCGCAAATCGATTGAAGCGGACGCGCTGACCACCATGTCAAACCTCTTGAAATGAAATCTAATTCAAGGCCATCGGCCCCGCATTCCCCAAATGGATGGAGCGCGACGCGATAATACCAAAAGAATAGAGCGCACAGGCAGTGAAGGCCACCAGATAGATGAAGGGAGAGCGCGCTTGCGCCCGCTCTCCCACTCAATATTTTTTACGCAGTCCGGAAACGGGCGAGTTCCGCGCCGGATTTCGCATCATGCGCATGCACCGTACAGACGAGGCACGAATCATAGGAGCGTGCCACATGGCCCACTTCGACCGGATCATGCGGATCCTTGATCGGCGTTCCGATCAGAGCCTCTTCGATCGGGCCGCGCTCTCCGGTCGAGGCACGCGGGCCGACATTCCATGTCGTCGGGGCGATGATCTGATAATTCTTGATCTTGCCGCCCTGCACATCGATCCAATGACACAGAGCACCGCGAATCGCCTCGGTCGCACCCCAGCCACGACCATCCTTCTCGGTCGGCTTGACATACCATTCGTCGCCAAGACGCAATTCGCGCAAAATGCGCTCGATCTCGCGATAGATCTTCACGCCCTCATGCATGCGGGCGAAATGCCTGAGCGCGACGCTGGCGCCACCCATCTTCCGATACATGTCGAGCACCAGCGGGTCGCTGTGCTGCCAGCTTTCGCCATGGCTGCCGCCGGCAACGAGCTGACGCGCCAGCGGGCCTGCTTCGAGGCGCCCGTTCTCCGCATGGGCCACGGCCGTCGCCCAGGAGTATTTGCCCTCCATGTCCACATCATTCTTGGCGATCGGCTTGGTGGTACGATCGAAAGGATGGACGGGACCGCCTTCATCATACCAGGCATGCAGCGTGTCTTCGCGGGCAAAGCTCTGGTCCATCAGCTTGTGGCTGTCGGTCTTGCCGTCATAGACGCCGCCCTTCATGATGACGGCCGCGTTACGGCCGTCGATCGTCGGCTTGTTATATTTGTCCTCGTGGGGCAGATAGCCCCAGGTGACATATTTGCCATGGCCCTTGCCATATTTGTCGAGGCCGATATCGAGGCTCATGCGCCAGAACATGCCGAGATCGGAATTGGCATGTTCCGGCCGCTCGTCGAGCCAAGCCAGAAAATCATCATAGGATTTGATCTCTTCATAGCGTTCGAGCGAGCAGCCGAGCCACATCGGCTCCATCCAATTGCGGCGGAAATGTTCGAGGATGGACCAGGCGCGGGTCACATCGGTCAAGGTCGGTGCGCACATCACACCACCCGGCACCATATAGCTCGAATGCGGCCATTGCCCGCCGAGGAGCGCATAGATCTCGACCGGCCGGCCGGAAATGGTGACACCGATCTCATAATTCGTGCCGGTGAAGGGCGCCCAGCGCTTCACCGCCTCCTCATAGAATTTGCTGCTCGCATAGGCCTTGTTCGTATAATCGATCATGAACAAGCCGTAGTGGTGCCGTGGCAGACTCTGGATGGATTCGGTGAGCTGGCCGAGATTGCGCGCGAGAATCGCGTTGCGCGGCACCGTCGTGCCCCAGGCCGTGTCGAGCGCCCAGGCCGCACAGGTGAGATGCGAGGCGCCGCAAATGCCGCACGCGCGGGGCGTCACAACCAATCCCGCCTGAGGGTCCTTGTCGCGCAAGATAAGCTCGAAGCCACGGAACAATCCAGCCTGGGTCCAGGCATTGACGACGACGCCATCCGCGATGTCGACCCGCACGTCGAGATCGCCTTCGACGCGGCCCACGGGCGAAATATCGAGTGTCTGAACGGCTGCTTCAGCCATGATACATACTCCTTAGGAATTCATGAGAGGCAATGCCTGAAACGATGGGTCAGACGACGAAAATATCTTTCTCGGCCCAAGCGGGCGCGGCGGCTTTTGCTGCGCCTGTCAGCTTGATATAGCCGGCCTTGTCGACGCCCAGCGGCATGTCCTTCGGCACGCCCATGACGGTCTGCGTCTTGAACACTGTGCCGGGCGCGAGATCATAGAAGGGGAATTCCGGCTCGGTGCAGCCCATGCAGGGCATGCCGGCGCGGGTCTTCGACGATTGCCGATTCCAGAGAATGCGGTTGCAGGGGCTGTGAGTCATTGGACCGCGGCAGCCGAGATCATAGAAGAGGCAGCCCTTGCGCTGGCCGAATTCCGTCGCCGAGACCTTATAGGCGAAATGCATGTTGCGGGTGCAGCCCGTCTGCGTGAATGTCGTGAAGAAGGTCTTCGGGCGCTGAAACTCGTCGAGCGAGAGATCACCGCCACGGCCGGAGGCAACGGCGACGAGAATCTGCGTCACCCAATCGGGATGCGCGGGACAGCCGGGAATATTGATGACGGGAAGTCCGGCCTTCGACTTGAAGCCGGTGCCCAGCGAGCCGCCAGCGGCGCGTTTCAGGAATTGCAGACCGACCGATTCACTCGGGTTCGGCGCCATGGCTGGAATGCCGCCCCAAGTCGCGCAATCGCCGATCGCCACGACGAATTGCGCGGCATCGGAAAGTTCCTTCACCCAATCCTTCATCGGCCGCCCGCAGAAGCGGTTCCAATTGCCGGTGCCGTTCGGCGCGTTCACCACAGTGCCTTCGAACACGAAAATATCGAGCGGGATCTTGCCGGAGACGCAATCCTGAAGCAGCGTCTTCACATTATCGCCAAGCTCCAGGCCGAGCGAGGGATGCCACAAGACATTAATGCCGAAATCCGTGACAAGATCGCAGGCACTCGGTTCCTCCGCATTTAGGAAGGACATCGTATTGCCGGAACATGCGCCGCCCTGAAGCCATAAAAGATTGGCCATGGAATCCTCCAAAATTGCAAAGGCTGGAAGGACCCGCATGCGACGTGCCAAGAGAAACGCGAAAAAACTTCAATTATTATTCAATAAGTTAGCCTGCATCACCGCGCAAAAGAAGCCATAATAAAAAGCCTATTGGCAATCAACTTAGTTTGCGATTGCAAACCTGCTTTACAGACTCAAAATCAAAGTACCGGAACATGATCTAGCCATCGACGTGGGCATCATTCTGTGAAGCGACAGCTCATCCGTGGCGATTGCCACAGCATGGACATTCGACCTCGAAAGCATAGCCGAACCAGATGCCGCGGCAGCGGCTGCACCAATGACCGGTCATCTGCCGATCGCGCATGCCGAGATAGCGGGCCATTGCACCCGTGCCGAGATGCGTGAAACCACCGCTGCCAGGCGGATTGGTTCGCGAAGCCGGAAACTTCAAGACACGGGCCGCATCTTTGTCCGAGTTTTCGTCATTCTCTGCCATTGCAGATTCCTGCCCCGCCTTTTCGCGGATTGCGGCTAGCCCAAGGGTCGACCCAGATCATGACTTTGGACTGATTCAGTCCAAAGTCATCGTGATCTAGCGTCACCGCAGCCGAGTGCGATGGACAGCGCCGCCTCTCCTCGCATTCCATTCACCGCGTGGCACGCTCCTCGTCCAAAGCATAGCGCTTGATCTTATTCGCCAATCCGACGCGCGATAAGCCGAGTTCGCGGGCCGCCTTGCTCTGATTCCAGCGATGCTTTTGCAGCACCTGACCGACAATTTTCGCCTCGAGCATTTCGACAATCTGCTTCAATGTCCTGGCCTCGTCCTGGCTCACCACTACGATGGCCTGCGCCGATGACGCCTTGAGTTTTGCCAGCGCTGGCGAGAGATGTCGGCGTGTCAAATACTCCCCGTCCTTGGCCAAGGCGATCATGCGCCGCACTTCGTTTTCCAATTCGCGGACATTGCCGGGGAAGTGGTAGGCCTTGAAGATATCGATGACATCTTCGCAGACCCCACGTATGCGATTGCCAAGAAGAGCGCCATGCTTGCCGACAAAAAACTCGGTGAGCACGGGAATATCGGCGGGCCGCGCGCGCAAAGGCGGCACCTCCAACTCGAAGCCTCTCAGCCGAAAATAGAGATCCTCGCGAAACTGGCCGTTCTTGACCAATTGCTTCAGCGACTTGTTCGACGCAGTAATGATCCGCACATCGGCGATCTTCGTCTGATCCGACCCCAGCGGCTTCACTTCGCCTTCTTGCAGGAAACGCAAGAGGCTCACCTGAAAGGAAGGTGAGATTTCGGAAATCTCGTCGAGAAAGACGGTGCCGCCATCCGCCGCGCGGAACAGGCCCAGCCGGTCGCTGATGGCCCCGGTGAAAGAGCCTCTTCTGTGGCCGAAGAGTTCCGAATGGAGCAGCTCGTCGCGGATGCCGCCGCAATTCTGGATCATCAACGGGCTGGCTGAGCGGCTCGAATGGAAATGCACCGCTCTGGCCAATAATTCCTTGCCAGTGCCCGTCTCGCCTTCGATGAGAATCGGCAGATGCGTCCGGGCCGCCTCACGCGCGAGACTGCAAAGCTCCGCCATAGGCTCGCTCGCATAGACGAGACGCTCGAAATGCGAGACTTTGTCTTTGGCATAGGCTGCGGGCTTCGCATCGAAGCAGCGCGCATTCTCGCCGATCTTGAATTCCCGCGCGAGGCGACGATGCCGGCGTGCAAGCTCACGCGCTTCGAGCGCATGTTTAAAGACCAAAGAGGCCTGTGCCGGCTGCAATGGCTTGGTAAGATATTGAAAGGCAGCCGTGCGGGAGAGCATTTCGCTCAACCGGATGCCATATTCCTCACCGACCAGAAGCAGCCGCAGCAGATCCGGATGCTTGAAGCGCAAGCTGGTCAGAAGCGAGACGACATCGCAATTCCGGCTATCGACATCGGCGAGAACCAGATCGACCTGCGCGTCATTGAGCAAATCGGACGCGTCCGCTTCGCAAGAGGCGGTGAGCAACTGATAGCCGAGGCCGTCTATCAGCGTTTCAGCCCACGCATTATAAGGCAGATGACTATCTGCGATGAATAAAATGGTCGATGCGAAACTCATTACGAATCTCGCCCTTGAAACGGTTTCGTTCCCTGCAAGAGATCCTCCGCTCGCTGCGAGGTGCTCTTCCTAATTTTTTATATGCCGTCCTTGCGTAGCAAATTTCGAGCTTCTTGTCAGCCTCGTCGCAAAGCGTTTTGCGACTTTCATGAGATAATCGGCCTCCGCGTAGCCTCGCCCTCAACATTGCATCGCACAATGCCACGAGAACCACGTTGGAGCGCTCGAATTCGCACCGCAATGCCTCCCATTGCTGCGCCACCATAAGACGAACCTATCGCGCGACAGCACCATGCTCGCCTCACCGAACCAGTTTCGCGTCCTCCATGCGCGGCTCTTGGCCTCGCAGCAATTTTAATTCGGCGCTTTTGCCGGCCACTTGCGGGTTACTCAATTTCTCGGCGATGCGGCGCGCGCTGTCGCCGCGGTCGTCCCCGCCGGAACGGCCTTGGCGGCCACCGCCCTCGCCCCGACGACAGCCTCGGCCCATGGTCACGGCTGGGGCCATGGTTGGGGCCATCACTGGGGCCATTGGCATTGGGGTTATTATGGCGGCTGCTGGCCGCGCAGATATCTCAATGCCTATGGCGAGGTCGTCATCGTGCGGGGCTGCTACGATTGACATGACACGAAGTCCAGGAAAGACCTGGGCGAAGCCGA
>DAIESR010000380.1 GCA_027346205.1 Beijerinckiaceae bacterium | reverse complement strand
ACCGATGGACTGATAGTTGAGGCCGATACCGGTCTCCTTCTTATAGGCATCGGCCCATTTCGCGTAGATGGGATAGGGGAAGGTGGCGCCGGCACCCGAAATGTCAGACGCCTTGGCATTCACTGTGGAGAAAGTCGCCACGGCGGCAACCAGCGCCGTACGCACGAGGATATTGAACATAGTCTTGCCTCTCGGGGCTGAAGTGAACAGCAACGCTACGGGCCGAACTTCGCCGAGAGCTCACACTCTCATCCAAAGGGCAAAAGCCTGTTCGAGCGCCAAAATGATACTTATTTCGCTCGAAAATGCTCTTCGCGGCCCCGCGCCGGCAGGACCCTATGTGGGGCCCGAGAAGCAATAACGACAATTTTATGACACATAGATGACATCCAACGGCGATCGCGTCCGTATCATGCCTCGAACAAAGGCAAATTCACACTGAAGCTCGCGCCTTCACCGGGCTTGGATTCGATGTTCAGACGGCCGCGATGGCGTGCAACGATATGTTTCACAATCGCAAGGCCGAGGCCTGTGCCACCCTTGGCACGGCTCTCGCCGACATCGACGCGGTAGAAGCGCTCGGTGAGTCTCGGCAAATGGTCAAGTGCGATGCCGGGCCCGTGATCGCACACGGTCAGCACGGCCTGTGCACCCTGGATGCCAATGAAGATGTCCACCGTTTTGTTCTGAGTGACGGCAGCGGCGGCACCATATTTGATGGCGTTTTCGATAAGATTTTCCGCAACCCTCAAGAGTTCGTCGCGATCGCCGGCGACGATGGCTTGAGGCGGCGCCGCGATCTTCAATTCGACTTGGTGGTCATGCGCCATCGGCGTCAAAGTATCGACGATATGGCGCAAGATGCCCACGAGATCGACCGGCGTATCGGGGCGAACATGGAGATGCTGTTCGATCCGCGATAGAGACAAAAGATCGTCGACGAGGCGCGACATTCGTTGTGCCTGCTCGCGCATGATCGCGAGGAATTTGCCGCGCGCCGCGACATCCTCGCGCGCCGGCCCTTGCAGAGTCTCGACGAAGCCCAGCAGCGAGGCGAGCGGCGTGCGCAGCTCGTGGCTGGCATTGGCGACAAAATCGACGCGCATGCGCTCGAGTCGGCGTGCTTCTGTCAAATCATGCAAGGACAAGATCAGCGCCGGCTCGAACTCATCGCCGCCGAAAGGCGCGACGCTGACTTCGAAGCTGCGTTCAACAGGCACTCTTTCGAGCCAGATCACTCTCTCGCTGCTACCTGAAGCACGCACCCGCGCGACGGAGTCAAGCACATCGGGGGCGCGGAGGCTGCGAGCCAGAAGCTCATCCCCGCGCAGACTGGGCAACAGCGCCCGCGCCACGGCATTGGTGGCGATCACCCGATCATCCTCTGCGATGACCAAAGTGGCCAGGGGCAGAGCTTCGATCAACTCGCGGATAAGCGAGCGGTCCCGCTGTCTGATGTCCTTATCCATGCGCATCGCCAGATCCCGGCCCGCAGGTACCAGCGGCCCCTCCTGCTCTATCTATTTGAAATCGAGCCGATTTGTCCCGGCCATAAGAATCGTGAGCGATTCCATATGGTCGGGATCGGCTCTAGAGCATGTCCCGGAAAAGTTGATAGACTTTTCCGACAAAGGACATGCTCTATCTATTTGAAATCGAGCCGATTTGTCCCGGCCATAAGAATCGTGAGCGATTCCATATGGTCGGGATCGGCTCGAAGATACCCTCGCATGCCCGCTTTAAGCGCCCGCGAGATTGCAGGCAAGGCGCGGCGGCGCGCGAACGCGCGCGCATCACGAAGCCCCCTCAGCGGCCGCTGCCCGGCTTCCAAAGCGTGTCGCCTCGGTCATGCAGGTTGACGTGGCGCGCGGCGACGAAAAGAAAATCTGAGAGGCGATTAATATATTTGAGCGCCAGCGCGCCGATCTTCTCGTTAGGCGCGGCAGCAAGCGCCACCATGAGCCGCTCGGCGCGGCGCACCACGGTCCTCGCGACATGCAGCGCCGCCGCAGCCTGCGATCCGCCGGGCAGAATGAACGAGGTGAGCGGCGGCAAATCCGCATTCAGTGCATCGATCTCACGCTCCAACCGATCGATTTGCGATTGGCTGATACGCAGCTTTCCAGTTTCGCCTTCGGTCTCAGGCACGCAGAGATCAGCGCCAAGATCGAAGAGATCGTTTTGAATCGTGACCAATGACTCGGCAAGCGCGACACCGGCGATGAAATCGGACAGAAAAGCGCGCGCAAGGCCGATGAAGCTGTTGGCCTCGTCGACCGTGCCATAGGCCTCGATCCGCAAATCGTCCTTGTGGCGGCGTTCGCCGGAGCCGAGCGCGGTCGTTCCTGCGTCGCCGCTGCGCGTATAGATTCTATCGAGGTGCACCATCGGTCGACTCGGCTCAACTGCGGAAATACAAGACGCCGATAATGAGAACGATTGCCAGAAACTGCAAGCCGA
>DAIESR010000440.1 GCA_027346205.1 Beijerinckiaceae bacterium | reverse complement strand
GGCGATGTTGGTGAGGCCGAGGCCGATGAGGAGCGCTGGCTCGGAGAGGCCGACGAGGCGGCTCTGGAGAAGCGCGGTCGCGAGCGTCGCGGCGACCATGAAGAGCGCGTTGAGGATATTCACCGCGGCGACGATCCTCGCGCGCCGTTCGGCCGGCGCTTCGGCCTGCACAGCAGCAAACAGTGGCACGACATAGAACCCGCCGGCGGCGGCCATGCTCACCACATCCACGGCGATCCGCAAGCCCGTGGCGCTGGTGAAGAAGATGGCAAGCCCCATTTCATGCCGGGCTGCCGCAAGCCCATGCGTCGCGAAGCCGATCTCGATCAGAAAGACGGCCATGCCGAGCGCCGCGAGTGGAGTCGGAGCCAGCGTGATGCGCCCGCGCGCGAAAAATGCCGCGGCGAGCGAGCCGGCACCAATGCCCATGGCGAACAGCGCACTGATCGCCGCTTCGACTTCGATCCCGCCGCCGGTCGCATCGCGGACGACGACGGGAACAAGGGAGAGGGCGACAGCGCCGGTCAGCCAGAACCAGGACAGCGCCAAGCCAGCCTGCCATAGAAACGGTATGCGCCGCAGATCTTTGAGCAGGGCGCCCGTCGTCGCAAAGACATTGGCTTTGATCTCGAGATGAGGGGCCGCGACGGCCGTCTGTGGGATGAAGCGGCTCGTTGCATAACAGGCGAGCGCAATGACCATGAGCTGCAGGACGATGACGATCGGCGCGATCGTCGCTTTGGCGGCGAAGGCGCCGGCCATGAGGCCGAGCAGGATTGCGAGAAAGGTTGCAGCGTCGACGAGCGCATTGCCGGCGACGAGTTCCTGCCGCTTCAGATGATCGGCCAGAATGCCATATTTGAGCGGGCCGAAGAGCGCGGCGGTCACGCCGAGCCCGAACAGCGCCACATAAAGGAGCGTCAGAGACGCAAACCAAACTCCGGCGGCGGCGATCATCTGAACGAGGATCTCGGCCGCCTTCAGCCAGCGGATCACGCGTGCCTTGTCATTGGCATCGGCGATCTCCCCTCCGAGTCCGGACAGGACGATCGAGGGCAGCATGAATATGCCGATGGCGAGCGTGATCAGCGTGCCGGACTCGGCTCCGCCCAGCCGAAACAGAAGCAGCATGGCGAGCATGTTGCGGACGAAATTATCGTTGAAGGCCGACAGAAACTGGCACCAGAAGAGCGGCGCGAATCGGCGCGTGCGCAAAAGCTCGAGGAACATGATCCAGCCCCGCTGGGATAGACCCATATGAAAGGCGCAGCCTCGCCGATTAGAGCATGTCAGCCGTGCCGCCGGATCGCCCCTCTGCGCAAGGGCTCGGCATGGCCGATGATGCGCAATATGTTCGGAAAAGCGGTCATCACCTTGCGTTCGAGGTCATCGACAGCGAGATGGACTTGATCGACGCTGAGATTGGGATCGGCCCGGCAATGATAATTGATGACCAGGCCGGCCGGCGTCTCGCGGACCCTGACGCTATGGACCTCGACGATCGGGTCGCCGGCAAGACTGGAGAGGGCCGCCGCAATGGCATTGCGCGTTGCCGCGGGCGCGTCCTGGCCCGGCAATTCGCGCGGCTCCAGCGGCTCGATATGGCTGTCGACCTCTATGTCGGGGCCGAGTTCGAGGCGGGCATCTGCTTCGAGCGTCGAAGCGATCTCATGTGCGCGACCAAGCGGCATCTGGGCGTCGACCTCGATATCGAAGCCGACGGACATGCGGCCGTCGATCTCCTGCACGATAATATTATGGATCGTCGTATGGCGCTTGGCGGCAATGAGCAGCAGCGACTCCCGCACGCTCTCGTCATCCAACGCAACGGGGTGGGTCGTGACGGTCAGCATCACGCGGGGATATGCTGCGGCGATGGCGGTGCGAACCACCTCTTTGATTGTTACGACCTTTTCAAGCGGCAGGGTGCGCGGCACCGAAATGCCGATGTCGCCGATGACGTCGGGGCCTGCCGGGCGCAGCCGGAGACTGTCGACCGCAGTCACACCCGGCACTCTTTCGACGAGGGCACGGACATCCTCCGTCAATCCTCTGGGCGCCGTGTCGATGAGCGTGTCCACGGTGCGCCGACCGAGCCTGTAGCCGGCAATGGCTATGAAGATGGCGACGGCGACGGCTGCGACCGCATCGCCTTCGGGATAGCCGAAGCGCGCCGCGACAAGGCCGCCGAGGGCGAGGGCGGAGCCGATAATGTCGGACGAAAAATGCAGAACATCGGCGGCCAGCGCATCGCTCTTGGTCGCATGGGCGATCCGCGACAGCGTGAACCAGCGGGACAGATCGACGACGATCGAGACCAATAGGACGCCGAAGGCCAGAATATTGGCATGGACTTCGACCGGCGCGGTCGTCAATCTTTGAACGGCTTCGACGAGAATGAAGGCGGACAGGGCGAAGAGAAAGCCAGTCTCGACGAGGGCGGCGACTGCCTCCACCTTGCCATGCCCATAGGGATGGTCCTCATCGGCCGGCTTGCCGGCGACGCGAATGGCGAAAAAAGTGACAATCGTGATGCCCGTGTCGACCAGATTATGGCCAGCCTCGGACAAGAGCGCGAGCGAGCCGGACAGCAGCCCCGCGACGAGCTTGCCGACCGTCAGCGCCGCGCTTGCGCCGATGGAGGCGAGGGCAGCCCTTTCCTTGATATGATGTGCTGCGTCCATGTAAGCCAAGTGATAGAGCAAGCTGAGTGATCGAGGAAACCGCGCCGCGAGTCGGCGGCGCGGGAAACAGCCGGCGCGAGGCCAGCATCGGTTTATCAGCGCGATCGCCAACGCGGCAAGATACAAGTCCCTATATAAGCTTTGCCTGGATCGGTTCGATCCGGTCGGCCGTCAATGGCATGATTGACGATAGGCTGTGGTTTTTGTTGGTTTTCAAGGTTGTAGCCAGCCTTGCGGCGGCAGGAGACAGGGGAGAGGACATTGGAATATCTGCACACGATGGTCCGTGTTACGGATCTGAACCAATCTCTCGATTTCTATTGCCATAAATTGGGGCTCGTCGAGGTCCGGCGGATCGAGAATGAGATCGGCCGCTACACGCTCGTCTTTCTCGCCGCGCCGGGCGATGTCGATCGGGCCATAGAATTCAAGACCCCTCTCGTCGAGCTTACCTACAATTGGGAGCCCGAAAGCTATGCCAGCGGACGCAATTTCGGCCATTTGGCCTTCGGGGTAGAGGATATATATGCCACTTGCGAGAGGCTCATGAAGGCCGGCGTCACGATCAACCGGCCGCCGCGTGACGGTTATATGGCCTTTGTTCGTTCGCCCGACAATATTTCGATCGAAATCCTGCAGAAGGGTGAGCCAAAGCCCGCGCAGGAGCCCTGGGCCTCCATGCCCAATACGGGGATGTGGTGAAAAGCGGGCTGCGGCGCGGCCAGTTCATATCTTTTATAGCATGCCTGGTTCGATCGGCTGGTCGACCGCGCATCCGGCTTCGACCCAATCCTTGAATGCGCCGAGATTATAGACATGCGCGAATCCCAGGTCCTTGAGCGCCTTGCAAGCCAGGGCCGAGCGGCCACCGGAAGCGCAGTAGAGGATCAGCGTCTTGTCGTGGGCGAAGTTTTTGTCATGGTAGGGCGACGCGGGGTCGGCTCGGAACTCCAGCATGCCGCGTGAAACGTGGATGGCGCCCGCCACCTTGCCGCTGCGCTCCACTTCCGGCGCGTCGCGCACGTCGACCACCAGTGCGTTTCCCGTGGCGATCATCTCCTGCGCCTGGGCCGGTGTTACATGGGGCGCCACGGCATTGGCGGCTTCCAGCAATTGTTTGACGCTCGTCGCCATGATGCTCTCCTTCGAAATGCGCTTGAAGTCCTGGCGGGATAGTTTCGGATGCGGGACTCATCGCAAAAAGATCGGGGCTTCGCAACTCGATGGCATGGTGCGGCTTCGTCGTGCGGCTGGTTCCGCTCGTCGCCGCGTGAGGTGCTGATTTGTTGCTATTTCTTCCGCGTCGATTTGGCTGCGGCGCCGGCGGCGCTCTGCTTCGCCGCGGCGGCCAATTTCTCCGGCTGATAGCCATAGGATTTGAATTTTTCGACGG
>DAIESR010000377.1 GCA_027346205.1 Beijerinckiaceae bacterium | reverse complement strand
AGGCGGGAATCCGGAACGGCGACATCGCCGACATTGGGATCGATGGTGCAGAAAGGATAATTCGCCGCCTGCGCCGCGGCTGTCTGCGTCAGCGCATTGAAGAGGGTCGATTTGCCCACATTGGGCAGGCCGACGATGCCGCATTTAAAACCCATGGATCTCTCTTTTCGGTCGAGGTGAGCACGGCCGGCGGAAGGAGGAGAATGGGCCGGCGCTCTTTCGAAACCGTCTTTAAGAATATGTATTCGCGAAAGTGAAGCGGTTTTCCGCAAGGGGATGATTGCATCCCCTCATCATGGTGCTGGAATTGTGGAAGCGAGGCCCAGCAACGGCCGCGTGAAGTCACTCCGCAGCGGCGCTGCGCTCGCTCTCTTGCAAAGCGGCCGCACCAGTTTCGAACTGCAATCGAGCGAGTCGTGCATAAAGGCCATTCTTGGCGACGAGCGAAGAATGCGTGCCCTCCTCGACGATCCTGCCATTCTCCATCACGAGAATACGGTCGGCGGACAGGACTGTGGCAAGGCGATGCGCGATGACGAGCGTCGTGCGATCGGCCATCAGCTTCTCCACCGCCGATTGGACGAGAATTTCGTTTTCGGCATCGAGCGCCGAAGTCGCCTCGTCGAGAAGCAGAACCGGTGCCTCGCGCAGCATCGCCCGCGCAATCGCGATTCGCTGCCGCTCACCCCCCGAAAGCGTGACGCCACGCTCGCCGACCCGCGTCGCATAGCCTTCCGGCAAGGCCTCGATGAAGTCATGCGCCGCGGCTTTCATGGCCGCCTCATGCACGGCCGTGTCGCTCGCCTGCGGCGCACCATAGCGGATATTCTCGGCAATCGTCGTGCCGAAGATCATCGGCTCCTGCGGCACGCTGTTGATGCGCCGGCGCAATTCCTCAGGATCAGCATTCTTGATATCGACCCCATCGAGCAGGACCCGGCCGCCAAGCGGATCGTAGAAGCGCAGCAGGAGCTGGAATATCGTCGATTTGCCGGCGCCCGAAGGGCCGACGATCGCAACCGTCTCGCCAGCAGCAATGCGGAAGGTCAGATCGTGCACCGCCGCGATATCCGGCCGCGACGGATAGGCGAATTCGATATGTTCGAAGGCGATTTCGCCACGCGGTGGCACCGGTAAGAGCTCAGCCGGCACCGGAGCCACGATCTTCGGCTCGATGGCGAGGATCTCCGCGATACGACCCGCGGCGCCGGCCGCGGCCGACATTTCGGCCCAGACCTGGCTCAATTCTCCGAGCGCGCTGGCGCCCAGAACCGCGAAGAGCACGAATTGCGACAAGAGGCCTCCGGTCATCCGGCCGGCCAGCACGTCATGCGCGCCGAGCCAGAGGACCACGACCACGCTGCCGAAGGCGAGGAAAATCGCGCCGGATGTCAAATACCCGCGCGCCTCGGTCGCCCAGCGCGCCGCATCGTAAGCGTGTTCCACGGCACCGGCGAAGCGGGCATTGGTGGCCGGTCCCGCTCCAAAGGCCTGCATGACGCGGACGGCGCCGAGACTTTCGGCGGCATAAGCACTCGCCTCGGCGAGCGTATCTTGCGCCGCGCGCGAACGCTTGCGTACCGAGCGGCCGGCAGCATAGAGCGGCAGGACGATGACGGGGATGGCAATGAGCACCACGGCCGACAGTTTCGGGCTCGTGTAGACCATCAATGCCATGGACCCGACGAACATGAAGAAATTGCGCAGCGCCACCGACGCCGAGGTCCCGAATGTCGCCTTCAATTGGGTCGTATCGGCGGTGAGACGGGAGACGAGCTCGCCAGTGCGCGCCTGATCGAAAAAGGCGGCGTCGAGCTTCGAAAGATGCTGGAAGACCTTGGCCCGCAGATCCGTGACAACCCTCTCGCCGAGCGTCGTCACGAGATAATAGCGCGAGCCCGACGCGATCGCGAG
>DAIESR010000365.1 GCA_027346205.1 Beijerinckiaceae bacterium | reverse complement strand
ACCCAGCTCGGCTTCGAACGATCGAATGATTACGGCGCCGCCGGGACATGCGAGTTATTCGAGCCGGCGGAGAGCAATACGCGTTTCGTGCTGTTCCGTGCCGGGCCTGGTGTTCCCAAGGGACTGCCGCTGTCGCTGATCGCGCGCATCGAATCGGTCGCATCTTCAGCGATCCGACAGTCGGATGGCATTTACGTGATGCAGCATCAAGGGCAATTAATGCCGCTTGTGCCGTTGTTCTCACCGACCGAGGAAGCGCAGAGCGTGAATCCTGTTCTTGTTCTGGGGATAGGCGGCGAGAGCATGGGATTGCTCGTCGAAGAAATCCTCGATGTCGTCGAATCCAAAATCGACATCCAGATTTCCGGCGAGTCCACTGGAGTCATCGGGACGGCCCAGATCCGTGGCGAGGTAGTAGAAATACTCGATGCGACGCATTTCATGCGGGTCGGTCGTCCGCATGCCTTTTCGCGCGCCTTCGCCAATCATTTCCGAATTCTGCTCGTCGACGACAAGCCGTTCTTCCGCGACATGCTCGCGCCCTTGTTGATCGCTGCCGGCTATCGTGTGACGACTGCGGCCTCTGGAGCAGACGCGCTGGCCATGTTCGAAAGAGGTGCGGCCTTCGACGCTGTCGTGACTGACACCGACATGCCGGATATGAGCGGATATGCGCTCGCACGCCATCTGACGGATGATCCGCGCCATGCTTCCCTGCCCGTGCTCGCGCTTGCCGCACATGCCGCCCCGACCGTTTTGCAGGCGGCCGCCGAAAGCGGCATGCGCGGCGCCGTCGGCAAATTCGACCGCAATGGCTTGATCGAGGCCCTCGGCAAGCTGCTCGAAGCGCGCGACCTGAATAAGTACGATCTTGAATCGCAAATCATCGGAGCCGCCGCCGCATGAAAGCGCATCCCGTTGCGACGCACATCGAACCGACGGACGAAGCAAACCTTCGCTTCGAAAAAGATCAGCATTGCTTCATCATTTTCGTAGGCGGCGAGCCCTTTGGCCTGCCGGTTGACCGCGTCCAAACCATTTTCCAGATCGAGGCGATCACACCAGTGCCGCTTGGTCCGCACGAAGTCATCGGCCTCGTCAATCTGCGGGGCAAGATCGTCACCGCCGTATGCTTGCGCCGATGCCTGCAAATGCAAGAACGGATATCTAAGAAGCCGCGGCTCGCGATCGGCGTCGAATATCGCGGTGAGAACTTTGCTCTCGTCGTCGATGAGGTCGGCGATGTCATCATTCTTGATCCGGAAAAGCGCATCCCTCTGCCACCGCATCTGGATCACCAAAGGATGAAACTCACCTCGGCGGTTTATCGCTTGGATCGTCAGATCTTGTCGTTGCTCGACATGGGCTCCTTGTTCGATTTCCAACGACGTAATTGACGTCGTGCATGTACGGCCGTGAGTGATTCGGATGCCCGAACCAACGCTGGGGAGTGTAAGATGAAACAGGTTCTGGTGGTTGATGATTCCACGGTCATCCGGAAGGTCGCCAAACGCATTCTGGAAGGCTTGGACTTTCAAACGGCGGAGGCCGAGGATGGCGCCAAGGCGCTGGCCGCCTGCTCATTCCTAATGCCGGACGCAATCCTGCTCGATTGGAACATGCCAGTGATGGACGGATTCGAGTTCCTCCGCGAATTGCGCAAGATGCCCGGAGGTCTGAAGCCCAAGGTGGTTTTCTGCACGACGGAAAACGATGTCGCTCATATCGCCCGCGCAATCCATGCGGGCGCGGACGAATATATCATGAAGCCCTTCGACAAGCAGATCTTGCGGTCCAAGTTCGAGGAAGTCGGCCTCATCTGATCGGGCTCGCCCCATGTACCATGTCGAAGCCGGCTGAGGTCTCATGTCAAAACCGTTTACAGGCCCCGGTCGACAGGCAGAGCCGGCAGTCCAGCTGCCATCCTCATGGTCCGCTTCCGATGCTGGCAGGGCTGGGCAGCCGAGACCTAATGCCATTGTCATAGGTGCTTCCACCGGCGGCCCACAGGCATTATCGATCGTCCTCAAAGGATTGGGGCCGGCGATCGAACAGGTCCCCGTCTTCATCGTCCTACATATTCCCCCTGAATTCACTGAAGTGATCACGAGCCACATCGAGCGCGTTACCAACATGCCGACGCACGCGGCGCGACAAGGCGAAGAGGTCGCCAAGGGCCATATCTACCTGTCACCTGGCCAACTGCATCTCGGTGTGGGTCGCTTTGCCGGCACGCCAGTGATCGCACTTTCCGACGAACCGCCAGAAAACTTTTGTAAGCCATCTGTCGATGTCTTGTTCCGCAGCGCGGCAAGAATTTATGGCAATCAGCTGATCGGGATCGTGCTGACCGGAATGGGGAGTGACGGATTAGCCGGATCGCGCACGATCGTCACGGCCGGCGGCATGGTCATTGCGCAAGATGCCGCCTCGTCGACAGTCTGGGGCATGCCGCGCGCTGTCGTCAACGAAGGGCTCGCTCACGCTGTTCTCCCCGTCGACGCGATAGGACCGACCGTCTGCAGCCTTCTACGTTCCTACACTGTTCGCTAGGGTACCCCATGACCTTGGCTTTCGATGCGCTTCGCAATTACCTTAGCCGAACCTGCGGCCTCGCTCTCGATGCCGAGAAAAGCTATCTTGCCGAGAGCAGGCTACAGCCCGTGATGCAGGATGCAGGCCTGCCCGATCTCAATGCGCTCGTCATGCATCTATTGTCCGGCACAGACCCAAATCTCGCCCGCGATGTCGTCGATGCAATGACCACGAACGAGACTTTCTTCTTTCGCGACCGCACGCCTTTCGACAATTTTCGCAAGATCGTCCTGCCGCAGCTCCTCGAAGCCAGAAGAGGGGTCCGTCGCATCAGGATTTGGTCCGCCGCCTGCTCGAGTGGCCAGGAGCCTTATTCCATCGCCATGATCCTCGACGAGGAGGCGGAGAGACTTGCCGGCTGGCAAATCGAAATTCTCGCAACGGATCTATCACACAGCATCATCGCAACCGCGCGCGAAGGCCTCTACACTCAGTTTGAAGTGCAGCGTGGGCTCCCGATCACACAACTTTTGCGCTATTTCCAGCAAGAGGGCGACCGCTGGCGGATCGGCGAGCATTTGCGCTCGCGCATCCGTTTTGAAAAGTTCAACCTGCTTGCTGATTACAGCGACCTTGGTTGCTTCGACGTGATTTTCTGCCGCAACGTCCTCATCTATTTCGACGTTCCGACGAAGCAGAAGGTTCTCGACAAGATGGCAAAAGCCATCGCGCCGGACGGCTATCTCATCATGGGGGCCGCCGAAACGGTTGTCGGTCTGAGCGACACCTTCGCACCTCATGACGATCACCGCTCGATCAATGTGGTGCGCGCAACGCCTGCGTTTGCACGCGTACCCTTACGACTCGTGGCCGGCTAAAGCATGTTCCGGAAAAGTCTACCCACTTTTC
>DAIESR010000364.1 GCA_027346205.1 Beijerinckiaceae bacterium | reverse complement strand
CCGGCTTTATGGGAGATGTGCGATCTCAGAAATCTTCCGAGATTCCTCTCGAACAATATCGGCAAGTCTTGCCTGAGGCCTCGCAACCGGCCATTTTGGCGCGATTGCGGCGCCTATCGATTGTCACATGCGCAATATATCGTGACCAGCAATCAGCAATGGTCTCCATCGCAGTTCAGGTGATTCATGACACAGACTTTGGTTTCTCCCGCCGGAATTATGCAGCTCGGCATGGCGTTCTGGGGGTCGAAGGCCCTCCTCAGCGCTGTCGAGATCGGTGTGTTTTCCGAGCTTGCCGGCAAAGCGCAGAGCCTTGAGGCGCTCTCCGAGAAACTCAAGCTCAATCCGCGCGGCGCGCGCGATTTTTTCGATACGCTGGTCGCACTCAGAATGCTCGATCGAAGCGATGGACTCTATAGCAACACGCCGGAGACTGAACTCTATCTCGACCGCGCCAAGCCAACATATGTCGGCGGCATCCTCGAAATGGCGAACAATCGCCTCTACCCCTTTTGGGGCGGTCTCACTGAAGCGCTACGAACGGGCGAGCCCCAGAATGAAATCAAACACGGCGGCCAGAATCTTTTCACCGAACTCTATGCAGACCCTGACCGCCTCGCCGGTTTCCTCAAGGCGATGACCGGCGTCAGCCTGCCGTCTGCCCGTTCAATCGCCGCCAAATTTCCTTGGGCGGACGTCTCATCCTTCGTCGATATCGGCTGCGCCCAAGGCGGTCTCTCGGCGGAACTCGCCGTCGCCCATCCACGCCTCCAGGGCATCGGCTTCGATCTGCCACCCGTGCAGCCGATTTTCGAGCAATATTGCGAGGCAAGGGGCATCGGCGCACGCGTCAAATTCCAAGCCGGCAATTTCTTCGAAGAGCCCTTGCCGTCGGCCGATGTCATCATCATGGGCCATATTCTGCACGACTGGGATTTGCCGCAGAAACGGATGCTGCTCGCCAAGGCTTACGAGGCGCTGCCCCAGGACGGCTTTCTGCTGGTCTATGACGCGATGATCGATGACGAAAGGCGCGAGAATGCCTTCGGCCTCCTGATGAGCCTCAATATGCTGATCGAAACTCCAGGAGGTTTCGACTACACCGGCGCGGACTGCGTCGGCTGGATGAAAGACGCAGGATTCGGCGAAGCGCATATCGTGCCCTTGGAAGGGCCGCACTCGCTCGCTGTCGCAAAAAAGATTTAAAGTAAATTCTCACGAAAAATTGCGTTGCTGCATCACGCTTGCATGAGAAGGCGATCTCCGTCGCCTCCCTCAGCGCGTCGTTCAGCTCCGATTCATGACGCGAGATAGATAAGGTTCATGCCGATACGGCGCGCTTCCCTGCCAGCATCGCAGGACATGTCATTCACAGGAGTTCATTCAATGCTGAAGAAACTCGTTGCCGCGACGCTTTTCGCCTCCATGCTCGCCTTCATACCCGCGATGGCACAGGCCCACGGCAGGTACCACCACCGCGTCTATCATCATCACCGCGTCTATCATCATTATCATTACCACCACCGTCCCCATCATCATTATTATTATCGGCACCGTCATTATTGATCATGCGGCAGGCGGTGGCTCGGATCGTCGCTCGCTCACAATGCCAGGCCGCACCAGCCCAAGGCCGGTGCGGTCAGCCTCATAATTCGACACATTGACAACGAGTCGATCGGTTGGTGAATCTGGCGCGTTCCAGCCGCCATGACTCGTTTCAACGAGCACTTGGCTGGCAATCGCGATCACGCTCCATTGTGCAAGCAGCACTGCAACAACCGAAGCAGCACGTCTCCCATCAATGGAGCCGCGACTTTATCAGAAAGAGTTCGCGGTCCGCAGATGCGATCCGCACATCGAAGACATCGCCTTCACGATCGAGCCGCAATGGCACTTCGACCCCAGCCTCGCCCAAAGCCCAGATCGCCTTATAAAAATCCGAAAGTGTCTTGACCTCCCGGTCATCGACCGCAAGTACGATATCGCCTTCGCGCAATCCGGCGCGTTGGGCCGGCCCCTCGCCGGCCAATCCAGCAATGACGATGTCATTGCTGCTCGTTTCCGCGGAGAAGAGGCCAAGCCACGGCCGCGGTGGTCGATTGGCACGCCCGCGCGACGTGAGATCCTTGAAAATTGGCAGAAAGGCCTCGATCGGCACCAACATATTGAGCGGGACCACTTGTTCGCCATGGATCTGATGCGGGACTTGCAGCGATCCAATGGCCCAAAGCTCGCCAGCGGGGCCAATCAGCGCTGTTCCGGCCCAATGCGGATGTGCTGGCGCGGTAAAGATGGCATCGTCGAGCAAATATTCCCAATAGCCGGCGAATTGCTGGCGCGCGATGATATGAGCCGCGATCGAACCCCCTCGACCACCTGGACCTGCCAGCACGACTCGATCACCCGGACGTGCAATCCGCGAATCGCCCAGCGGCAGAAACGGACAATCGAGCGGTCCCTGCGCCTGCAAGAGGCCGAACCCCGTCACGAAATCATAGCCGATCAAATGGGCCGCAACGACACGGCCCATTCCAGTCGTCAGCCAGATCTCGTTCGCTTCGACGACGAGATAGCCGATGGTCAACACAAGGTTGTCACGGCCGATGACGACCGCACTGCCGGCGCGCTCCGTGCCAAGCGTCTCCGCCGTGTAAGCCTCAGGAGGAATTCGCGCAGTCAGCGTCACGACAGCCCGCAGCGCATGATCGAGATCGAAGCCGTAATCGCTCGGCTTCGGCTGCGCCTCCAACGGCACATCCCAATCGTCGTCATCCGCGGCCATATGATACTCCCGAGCCTCGCCCAGCGGTACTGATCACTGATCGTCCACAAGTACCGCCCTGCGGAAAATCACGGCTCCGTGCAACCGGAGACAGCGACGAACGAAGCTGATGGAATCGCTTCGCCGCACCGCCGCACGAGCCGATAAAACTTCCGACCAAGTCATGAGCTGACCACACCGCCAGCGAGATATGTGAGATGTCATCCCTCAGTGATGCCGATCGCGATGATCGCGACCACATCAAGGCAAGGAGACCGGCGAGCTTGCGCGCGCCTGCACTCTGACGATGAGTTGCGACACCATTGCCGCCGTCAGCTCGTCTTCTTGGCCCGACTATGCGGGCTCTTCATATTGCCATTATTTAAGGTCGATGGACGTAGCGCGCCATCGACCAAGAACGACATAAGAAAAAGCGATATGGAAAAATGACGGCATGGTAAAAAAAGTGACAGCACAAAAGGTGCCCTGGGAAAAGGCTGAGGCGACACGCGCAACGCGGCCATCAGCTACCCAGTCATGCACCCACCCGTCAGCACGCCGTTAGAGCCAATCCCGATCACATGGAATCGCATGCTCGAGCGCCACATCTCCGAGACGGATCGTCGACTCGGAGACCGATGATCGACCGCCGTAATTTCACAGCGATCAACAATACTGTCTGGAACCCATATAGGGAGCGTTACTGCCACGCATAGCGCAAGCCTACTGCGGACACACTGGCCTGAACCTATGCGTCCAGGGCTATCGTACATGAGCAAAGAGTTCGAAGAGTGGTTCTTTTTTCCACGCTGCGAGTTTCATTTTGCGGGCGACATATCGGTCATCGTGATGGGCTTACAAGATGTCGAGGCCCATTCATCTTATAAAGGATAAGTTTTGTCGCGCGTGGTTCTTGCAAGTCCTGACGTGGTCTTCAACGAAGACCACGTCGAGCGGCCAATGGAGTTTGTTTTCCACGCCCCGATACTTATCTGCGATTCCCCTAGGATCAAGTCAGCGGGTCGAGGATT
This sequence comes from Beijerinckiaceae bacterium, assembly GCA_027346205.1. GTDB lineage: Bacteria > Pseudomonadota > Alphaproteobacteria > Rhizobiales > Beijerinckiaceae > Methylovirgula. The sequence goes on along the minus strand of DAIESR010000364.1, from coordinate 928 downwards.
GGGGGTCGACCTCATCCTTGCTGTGAGATGTCCCACGAGAGTCTCTGTCCGAGCCGCGCGCAAGCGCGACTCGGCTGGGGAGAGTCAGCGCGCGGCCCCGCGCGCCGCAGCGAATGTCGACAGGCCTCAGCCCACGACTTTCCGATAGAGATGCCATGTCGCGTGGCCGAGCACCGGCATGACCACGATGAGCCCGACCAATGCCGGAATCGCCCCGAGCACCAAGCTGCCGGCGACGATCAGCGCCCAGACGAGCATGGGAATGGGATTGCGAATCACCGCGCGTACCGAAGTTCGCACCGCGGTCATCACGCGCACGCGCCGATCGAGCAGCAGCGGAAAGGACACGACGCTGATCACGAACACGATCGCGGCAAACAGCAAGCCGACACCGAGGCCGACACCCATCAGCGTCCAGCCGGCATGGGTTGTGAAGACATCGCGCATGAAGGACACGGCCGAGCCCGGCATGACCCTGCCGAAGGTCAAAAGATAAATTCCCATCGCCGCCGCGAGCCAGAGCAGGACGATACCAATCAGCAGCAGGCCGAGCTTAATGATCGCGGCAAAAGACGGCGAGCCGAATATGCCGAACGCATCAAGCCACGAGACGGGCTTTCCCTGCTCCTGGCGCCGGCTCATTTCGTAGAGGCCCGCCGCGGCGAAAGGCCCGATGAGCACAAAGCCGAAGAGCAGCGGGAATAGCAGCGGCAGCACGCCGTAGCTCAGCGTGATATTGGCCAGAACAAGCCCGACCAAGGGGTAGATGAGGCAGATGAAGATCACATCCGTCCGATAGGCCGCGAAGTCACGCAGGCCGCTGATCAGGACATCTTTGATATCCGACAGCGCAATGCGTCGGACCTCCGGCTCCGCAGTATCGACATCTACTTCGGGATGGCGAAACACATGGCCTGCGGATGTCAAA
>DAIESR010000349.1 GCA_027346205.1 Beijerinckiaceae bacterium | reverse complement strand
CGCAAATGGATAGCGGCGATTGCGCTCAGCGGCGGATGGCACTCGCGCAGCGGCACGGGTCGCCTAATTAAATGGCCGCCAAAATACAAAAGGCTCGACGCATGCCGAGCCTTCCCCGTGTTTAGTGGCACAAACCACGATCAATCAATGCTGAGTTCCGCCCGGCGGCAGCCAAGCGATCAACTCGGCGGTCTTATTTCGGAGTAGAGGCCGCGGCCTGAACCTTAGCCATCGCCGATTCGAGCGGCTTGAATGCTTCCTTGGCAAGGCTGGTATAGAGTTCGCCAATCTTCGTCGCCTGCGCGACGAAACCTTCGTAGGCGGTCTTGGCATATTCGGACTGAATCTGGATCGCATTATCGAGAGACTTCGCGCCGATGATTTTTTCGACATAAGCCGAATTGCTCTCCAGCGTCTTCTTCGAATAGTCCGTCGCCTCAGCGGCAATCGTCTGGAATCCCTTGGCCAAAGATGCGGCAACAGCCGTCGTGGCATCGAGCTGCTCTTTGCCGAATTTTTGGAATTCTTCGAAATTATTGGTCATGATTTACTCCTCCGACGGGGACGCGTGCCGCTCGATCAAACAGCGCAAATAGAGCCACGCGGATGGCGACCACTCGCAAAAGAAGTCGCATGTCATGCCTCTACCGCATTGCACAATGCATGTCAACATTTTGTGCGGCGCAACAAAATCCCACACTGGCACTCTTGTCGCCGATTTAATTTTTTAAGTTAACCCGTGGGTAACCCGCCCAATTTAGCGTCAGCTCCCGAACGCGTTTGCGATCCGATGCCAACTCGCCTCGCAATGCGCGCCAAATCAACAATTTGAGTGCCTAGGCTCGCCAGCCGCCACTGCGCCGGAAACATGCACTCAAGGAAACAGCTGGTCGGCAAAACATCGGGGATCGCGGGGTATGTCGAAGCGTTGCTGGATGGAGCGCGGACAATCATTCATGGCTGTCGTCGGAATCATGGCGGGCCTGTGTTTCTTCACCAGCTTCTCCGTGAGCCCTGCCGAGGCGCGGCGGCGTCACCACCATTCCTACCACCATGCCTACCACCACCATCGTCATCATCATCCGCACCGACATCTTGCGCGTTCGGGTTCCCGTCTGCGTCACATAAAGCCTGGCGCGGCGCTCCCCTCGCAGTTCGCGGCGCTCATCGTGGACGGCAACACCGGCCGCGAGCTTTATGGGCGCGACGAGAACGCCCTGCGCCATCCAGCCTCGCTCACCAAGGTGATGACGCTTTATCTGCTCTTCGAACAGCTCGAGAAAGGGCGCCTGCACCTCGATTCGCGTATCCCGATCTCGGCACATGCAGCCGCACAGCCGCCGACGAAAATTGGGCTGCGGCCCGGTCGGACGATCCGCGTCGAAGACGCGATCAAGGCGATCGTCACGCAGTCTGCCAATGACATTGCGGTCGCCGTCGCGGAAGCGATCGGCGGCAGCGAGTCCAATTTCGCGGAAATGATGACACGTCAGGCGCATGCGCTCGGCATGAGCCGAACACATTATGCAAATGCCTCTGGCCTGCCGAACGACGAGCAGCTTACGACGGCACATGACCTCGCCATTCTCGGCCGCGACATTCAGCGGCGTTTCCCGCGCTACTATCACTATTTCTCGACCCGCGGCTTCGACTACCACGGCGTCCACTACCACAATCACAATCACCTTCTCGGCCGTGTCGAGGGCATAGATGGAATCAAGACCGGCTATACGCGGGCCTCGGGCTTCAATCTTCTGACCTCGGTGAAACGCGACGGCCATTTCATCATCGGCGTCGTCCTCGGTGGTCGTTCGTGGCGCAGTCGCGATCGGATCATGGACAATCTGATCGAGGCCTATGTCGACAAAGGTTCGACCCATCGCCAGACAAATATGGTCGCCGAGATGCGGGACGAACGACGTTACGACATCCGAAATAAGAGCAACGACCGAAGCGAAAGCGCGCCGGTCGAATCGATGGCTCTCGTGCGTCAGCCTTCGAAGCCCGTGCCACTCTCAGACACGCGGCGCATCGATGCCGAACGAGCCGCGGACATCCGGCCCCCCGCAACGATCGCGCGGCCCCGGCCTGCTTTTGTTTCGGCCACACCGAAGCCCGTAGCTCTGGCCGATCAGACGGCCACAATTCCTCCGGAACCACGCGACGCGAGACACGCTTCCTTCGATGGTTCGACGGAACGGCCAACCACCTCTACGGCCACACCCACGTCCTTGCGCTGGGTTGTCGGAGCGCAGCCAGCGCGCGTCCGGCAAACCAAAGTTCGCGAAGCCAAGGTTCAAGAAGCCGATGTGAAAGTCGCCGAGGCTGAAAGCCCGCGCAGAAAGGCCGACGCGACCGAGATTACGGTCGTATCAGGTCGGCCCGCTGTGGCGCGTCGCGGCTGGATGATTCAAATCGGCGCCACCGACGACCGTGCCCAAGCCAGCGAGTTGCTCGCCCGAGCCAAAGCGCATGGGCCGCAATCGCTCCATCGGGCGAAGCCCTTCACCGAAAAGATCCAGAAGGGATCGGAAACATTTTACCGGGCCCGCTTTGCCGGGCTCGCGGCGGGAACCGCCGAAGCTGCTTGCAAATCGTTGAAACGATCCGGCTTCGCCTGTTTCGCGACGAAGAATTGAGAAAAGCTCCATTCCGTCACGACGACGCGTAGCCAAACAAAATTGTTGCGTAAGGGAGTTTCAGTGGTGACGTCGCATGAGTACGTCCTTGGCCTCGTTCACTCGCGCGGCGAGGTCAGTCGAGCCTCCTTGATCGGGGTGAAGCTTCTTGATCAGCGAGCGATGCGAACGCATGACATCGTCGCGCGTCGCCCCTTTCCGAAGGCCCAGGACTTCATAGGCTTCTTCCTCGGTCATGGCACCCTGACGCGGCGCGATAGCCGGGCGTCGGCCCCACGTGTCCGGTTCGGCCTCGCGTGCCGCACGCCATCCGGGAAACCGGCGGTCGAGATACGCCTCTAAAAAGCGCGCGCCTTCCGGATCATCGCGAAGACACAGACGGTGCAAGGTTTCGCATTGCAGTCGGCTCAACCGATCGAAAGACTTCCCTTCGTCGGGGCCTGCGAGAACTGTCCCGCTGATCACACCGGTCGCATGATCGACCTCCATTTCAACGACGGCGGAGCGCACGCGCGAAAGGCCGCTAGCGCGGCTCGCGCCACCCGGCCGCTCCACCGACCCCGCACCTTTCACGAAGGGCGGCTCAACTGAAAGCCGCGCCGCCGCCTGTTTCCGCGGCAGCTTTTTGGTCGTAGCAAGCAGCCAGAGGCCAAGCAGGCCCAGGCCGACGGCGAAATCGAGCCGACCGCGCAGCGCCAGCAGCAAGGAGAACACGAGAGCCAAGGCGCCGGCGCCCGCTCTCAAGCCACGTGCCAAGGCTGCCGGATTCGCCCGAGCAAAACTCCGCAACGCATAAAGCGACAGCCAGAAGACGAGAATCCCGGCCAGAAGATAAGGCATCGCCATCCCCGTTCAGTCCCTATGTTCCGCACCAACCTATGACGAATGATTGCACGACAATTGAACCATGGGTTGACCTCCCGCAAAACTCCGGTTGCGTACCGACAGGTTCAGCGCTTTCCACCAGCTCGCAGCCTGCGCCCGCAGCAGCCGCGCGGCGCCGCCCGAATGTCCTACGCCAGCCGCGTCTCGGCAAGCAGCTTCCAATAATTCGCTAGAGCATGTCCCGGAAAAGCTGATCGACTTTTCCGATTGAGGACATGCTATAACTATTTGAAATATAACAAATTTATCCCGCCTATGTGGATCGCGAGCGATTCCACCTAAGAGGGATCGGCTCTAGCGCTAATTCAGTCCCTGGCTCCGTTCCAGGTCACGCCATGCCGGACGACACGCGACGGCCGCATCACCCGAAACACCCGCGTTGCCGTACCACCGCTCAGCCACGGCCAATCAAAGGCATTTTTGTCGCCATCAAGGTCATGAATTGAATATTCGCGTCGAGCGGTAGGTTTGCCATCTGGACGATCGCCGCGCCGACGAGCGCCACATCGATCGTAGGCTCCGCCCCAGCCGGCTTATTTTCGGCCTCGCTCTCGACCATGGGCCGCAACAGATCGGTCGCAGCATTGCCGACATCGATCTGGCCGCAAGCGATGTCATGGGCGCGGCCGTCGAGCGAGGTCGCTTTCGTCAATCCGGTAATCGCATGTTTCGTCGCCGTATAAGGGGCCGAATGGGGACGCGGCGAATAGGTGGCGACGGAGCCATTGTTGATGATGCGCCCGCCGCGCGGCCGCTGCGCCTTCATCAGCTTCATTGCCTGCTGGGTACAGAGAAAAGTGCCGGTGAGATTGACGTCGACGACGGCCTTCCATTCTTCATAGGTCAGATCCTCCATGGGGACAGATCGCGCTGCTATACCCGCGTTGTTGAAGAGGAGATCGAGCCGACCGAAGCTCGCTGCGATTTCCGCGAAAGCCGCCGCGACCGCCTCCGGATCAGCGACATCGCAAATGATGCAGAGCGATCGCGCCGGGGCCCCGAGCGCCGCCGTCTCTTCGAGAGGCGTCACTTGCCTGCCAGCGAGCGCGAGCGTCCAGCCGGCCTGCATCAGCGCCAACGCCGCCGCACGGCCGATGCCGGAACCGGCACCCGTTACAAGCGCGAATTTTTCTGACATGCTCAATCGATCCGTCTCATCGCTGGACGGCCTTCGCGACCGGCTAGACCTGCTCCCATTTCTCGACCCGCCAGCCTTCCGCCTCGGCGCCGGCCTGCCAGTCTCGCCAGGCGGGCAGAGCCATGATCATGTCCATATAGGCGCGGCTCTCGCGCGTGACCGGAACATCATAAGTGTGAAAACGGCTAACGACGGGCGCAAACATCGCATCGGCCGCCGAAAAGGCGCCAAATAGGAAGCCGCCCGGCTCACCGAACCGGCCCCACGCCTCGGCCCAAGCCTGCTCGATCCGCGCGACATCGGCCGCGGCCTCCGGCGTCAAGTCTCGTGCCCTGACGGGGCGGCGCATATTCATCGGCAGATGGGCACGAACGCCCATGAAGCCGGAATGCATTTCAGCCGCAAGCGAACGCGCCGTGGCGCGCGCGACCTTGTCGCGCGGCCAAATGGCGAGATCCGGAAAAGTTTCGGCAAGATATTCGATGATTGCGAGCGAGTCCCAGATGATGAGGCCGTCATCATCCAGCACGGGACATTTGCCGCTCGGACCATAGCGCAGGATCTCCGCCTTGGTCGTCTCCTGCGCGAGCGGAATGACGACCTCGGCGAATGGAATGCCGAAATGGCGCATCAGGATATAGGGCCTGAACGACCAAGACGAATAGGCCTTATTGGCGATGACGAGGGTAAGAGCCATTGCGTGTCAGCCTGATCGCAAGGAGTGTTGACAGATTTGATTCACGAAGAAATCTCGCGAATCCGACCTTTGGTCTCACTCATAAAGGCATAAACGAGGAAGGACAAAAAGATCATGCCGGTGAGATAATACGAGAACCAGGCCTCATGCCCGATCCGCTTGAAATAGAGCGCGATCGCAGGTGCCGTTCCTCCGAAGAGCGAAACAGTAAAAGCATAAGGCACCGCGACGCCGGTCGCTCTGATCGAGGTGGGAAACAGCTCGGCTTTGACGATGGCATTGATCGACGTATAGCCTGCGGTGAAAAGCCAAGCCGCGCAGATCAAAAGAAGCACGATGAGCGGCGATTTCACATGCTGCAAAGTGAGGAGAATCGGCGCCGTCGCCAGCGTGCCGGCGATGCCAAAGAACATCAGCATGGGCTTGCGACCGATCCGATCGGACAGCGCGCCATAGAGCGGCTGCAGAATGGTCGCGAAGACGAGACTCGCGAAGATGATGAACGTCGTGGTGCGATAGTCGAGCCCGACGGTCAGTTTGACGAAAGTCTGCATATAGGTCGTGAACGTATAGAAAGCCGCCGTGCCGCCGGCGGTGAGGCCCATGACGATCAAAACCTCGCGCCAATGCGAGGTCAGTCCTCTGAGCAAGCCGGGGCGCGAAACCACACGTTTGGTTTCGGTAAAGATCTCTGTCTCCGGCAAATTCCGCCGCATGATGCCGATGAAGATGGCGAGCAAAGCCCCGATGACGAAGGGAATCCGCCAGCCCCAAGCCTTCAAGGCATCGATCGACAAAAACACCTCCTGCAACAGGAGGAGCACGATGATCGCGGTGAGCTGACCGCCGATCAGGGTCACATATTGGAAGCTCGAATAGAAGCCGCGCCGATGCGGCTCGGCGACCTCGCTCAAATAGGTCGCGCTCGCGCCATATTCGCCGCCGAGGCTCAAACTTTCGATGACGCGGGCAATGGCGAGGATGACCGGTGCCGCGATGCCGATCGTCGCATAGGTCGGCGTCGCTGCGATCATGAGCGAGCCGACACACATGCACAGAACCGACAACATCAGCGACGGCCGCCGCCCGTAACGATCGGCGATATAGCCGAACAGCACCCCACCGATGGGGCGCACCAGAAACGTCGCGGCGAAAAGCACCGCTGCATTGAGCTGTTGGACGACAGGGTCCTTCGACGGAAAAAACGCCGCACTGAAATAAAGCGCAAAGGCGGTATAGGCGTAGAAATCATACCATTCGACGAGATTGCCGAGCGAGCCGAGAATGACCGCTTTGATCCTGCGGCGCGTTTCGGCCGGCCCACCTGTTTTCGTCGCCATTGCTGACGGAATATGTTTATCCATGATCTTGCCCCCTGCTGCACGGTAGAGGCCGACAAGGCCTCTGCCAAGATCAACAAAGCACCAAGATCGAAAAACACACGACACGCATCGATCCCTATCGCCGCGCGTTCATTCCATCTTTCGCCAAGCAACCTGCCTCCAGCGCGGCAGGCGAGCCGCCTGCGTCTGCGCTGTTAGCCACACCGAGCCTTGGAAATTCAGGGGGCCGGAAACCAGGCGTCGGTCTTGCCGGTCAGATGATAAGCGACGAGCCCGATCCATTCATGCATCGCATGGTCGAGCATTCCAAATGCTTCGAGCGCATGATGCGGCACCTGCAGATCGCGATTGTCGCCATAGGTCCAATAATCGACCGGATAGGCCGTAACCTGGAAGCCAACTTTCCGGAAAATGCCCATCGACCGCGGCATGTGCCAGGCCGAAGTGACGAGAAGCCATGTCTCATCCGGCTTGGGATGAACGAGCGCTTTGGTGAACAGCGCATTTTCCCAAGTGTTGCGCGATTTCGCCTCGAACAGCATTTGGCTTGCCGGGATGCCAAGCGACAGCCAGAGCGCGCGAACCGCAGGTGCTTCCGGGATGCCCTTGCCGGACATATCGGCGGTACCGCCGGTAAAGACGAGGCGCGCATTGGGAAAGCGCCGCGCCAGAGCAGCGCCTGTGGTGAGCCGCGCCCCAGGTCCAAGCAAAGTCGGAACGCCCCGGGCCGCGGTCACCTCCGCATCGAGGGCGCCACCGAGCACGATGATGCCGGCCGGCGCCGCGATCTCCGCCTTTGGCGGCGGAAAACGATTCTCGAGAGGCCGCAACAACAAAGCGCCGAGCGGCGAGAAGCCTGTGACGGCAAGCAGCAGGATCACTGCGGCGGCAAGTCCGCGCCCAAAACGCGCAGTCCGGCCAAAACTCAGGAGAAGGCCGAGCACGCCCAAGATCAGCATGAAATTGATGGGGTCGGCGACGAGCCAGAAAAGCTTCGAAATGAGGAAAAACATAAGGACCTGCAAAAAAAACTGCGAAGGGATGCGAAAGCGGCTGCCGACTACGCTTCAGTCTTGATCGTCCAGCCTCGCCTTGCCTTCCGGCACAGCCTCGTCATCCTCGGCCTCCGGCACGGCAGGAATAGCGTAGCTACCCTTGAGCCAGCGATGGAGATCGATGTCAGCGCAGCGCTTCGAACAGAACGGCCGGTCCTCGACCGTCGAAGGCTTGCCGCAGATGGGACAGGGGCGCGGTACGAAACTTACCCCGCCTTGATCCACGGTCTCAGACATTGGGATTCCCTTCAGTCCCGAGGACGAGGCGCCAAAGGCTGACATTTATACCCGGTTCAGCCAGAAGACATGGGCCGGATAGCCCTCGCCGGTCAGCAGCGACAGCGTCTCATAGAGCGGCAAGCCAACGACCGACGTATAGGAGCCGACGATTTTCTGGACGAAAGTGCCGGCCAGCCCCTGGATCGCATAGCCGCCGGCCTTGCCGCGCCATTCGCCCGAGGCGAGATAGGCCTCGATCTCATCGCCCGACAAGCGCTTGAAGCGCACCCGCGTCTCGACAAGGCGCCTGCGTGTCGCGCCTTTCGGCGACACGACGACGACGCCCGTGTAGACACGATGGGCGCGGCCGGAGAGCAGCCGCAGGCATTGCGCCGCCTCGTTGATGACTTCGCATTTCGGCAGAATGCGGCGGCCAACGCTCACCACCGTATCAGCGGCGATCAGATAGGCGCCATCAAGTTCGGGACGAGCATGCGCGACCTTGAGGGCCGCCTGCGCCTTCTCGGAGGCGAGGCGGGCGGCGAGCAGCCGCGGCAATTCGCCCTTTTTCGGCGTTTCATCGAGGTCGGTCGGCAACAGCACATCCGGCTCGAGCCCCGCCTGATGCAGCAACTCCAGCCGGCGCGGCGAAGCCGACGCCAAAATGAGCTTGGGCCGCCAGGTCTTGGTCTCGCCTTTCACGGCTCTGCTCTTTGCGGCTGAGACTATTTGAACCGATAGGTGATGCGACCCTTGGTAAGGTCGTAAGGTGTCATTTCGACGAGGACCTTGTCGCCGGTCAAGACGCGAATGCGGTTCTTCCGCATTTTCCCTGCCGTATGAGCGATAATCTCGTGGTCATTCTCGAGCTTGACGCGAAAGGTCGCATTCGGGAGCAATTCCGAGACGACACCTGGAAATTCGAGCAATTCTTCTTTCGACATTTCATTCCTTTATGAAAACCGCCTCTCCCAGCCTAACCGGGGGCAGAATATCCTGATCGGAAAATGGATCCGTCCATTCATCCGACAGGCACATATTTCAGTCCTTTGAGGCAAGAGCCCCTGCGCCGCCACCGCCTTTGAATTGAGAGCGGCCGTACCCCCTCGCTTCATGTGGATCGTTCAAACGTTCAGCGCAATCGGATCGGCCTTGGAGATTTGCAAGAGAAAGCGGCTGGAGGCGCCGCTTCGAGACTTTCCCGCTCTGACGAGACGCACCCAAGCGCGGCACATCAGCGCGAAACGGCCCCGCATCACGAAAGCATTCGAAGGACGTGGGATGAGTTGCGCCGGACCCTAGTCGAGAACGATGGATTTGTGAACTGCCGGAACACGAACCGGCATGGATTACCGTAGACTTCTCGCTTCGGCACAGCCCAAGCCAGGATGACTGCGCTTGCAAAGCCTCCGAAAACCAACCGCGTATCAATGGAGTATTTCCGGCGGCGCGGGGCTCGGTTCGGCTGTGCTCACGGCCGCAGCGGCGGCGTCTTTCGCCTCGAACGCCTTGAACCGGCGGACAGCGAAAGGAATAGTCGCGAGATAGGCGAAGCTGAAGCAAACCAGCATTTCCATCGGGAACGTCGCCAGCAGCAGCACTGTGACGGCAATGCCGAAGAGCACCGGGATCACATATTCGCGCGGCACACGGCCGATCCTCTTTCCGGAAAAATGCGGAATCCGGCTCGCCATCAAGAAAGCGACGAAGAGAACATAGGCGATTTCGAACGGCACGAACCAATGAGCCGCGGGCAGGCCGAGAACCGAAAGGCTGAGATAGAGCGGCAGAAGTCCGACGATCGCGCCGGCGGGAGCCGGCATGCCAATGAAGAAATGCGCCTGCCATGCCGGCTTGTCAGGATCGTCGATCATGACATTGAAGCGGGCGAGCCGCAGGGCGCAAGCGATCGCGAAGACGAGCGCGGCGAACCAGCCGAGACTTTTGATCTGGTGCAGATTCCAGAAATAGAGAATGAGGCCCGGCGCGACACCAAAATCGACGAAATCGGCGAGCGAATCGAGTTCGGCGCCGAAACGCGACGTGCCACGCAAGGCACGCGCCAGACGGCCGTCGAGGCCATCGAGAATAGCAGCCCCGATGACGGCAATGACCGCGATCTGGAATTGTCCCTCGACGGCAAAGCGGATGCTGGTCAATCCCATGCACAACGCAAGCAGCGTGACGAGATTGGGCAGGATGATCCGAAAAGGCACTGCGCGGAAGCGGCGCCGGCGGATTGTGCCCATGCCGACGGCGGCGGTCTCGAAAGCAGCGCTCGCGGCGTCTTTCTGTGCGGAGTCCCGCGTCGCCCCGCCTACGCTGGAACGGCGACCCGTCTCCTCGTCGAAAGATCCGCTCATAGCCCGAGGCCTCTCGAATTCGACACCCAATCCACCTCAGGTCAGCTTGAAGCCGCGTTGCGGCTCGCCATTTCTAAAATCCGCGAGGATCGTTTCACCAGCGATCGCGCGCGTTCCCAGCCCGACGAGAGGGCGCGCGCCTTCCGGCAAATAGACATCGACCCGCGAGCCGAAGCGAATGAGGCCGATGCGGTCGCCGACCCCGACGCGGTCGCCGGACGCAACGAAGCAGACAATGCGTCGCGCGACAAGTCCGGCGATCTGCACAACGCCATAGCGGCCGTTCGCCGCCTCGATCACGAAGCCATTGCGCTCATTGTCCTCACTGGCCTTATCGAGATCGGCATTGATGAAAAGGCCTGGACGATAGACGATTTTAGCGATTCGGCCGGCGACCGGCGACCGATTCACATGGCAGTCGAAGACCGACATGAAAACCGATATGCGCTGCATCGGCTCGCCGCCCAAGCCGAGTTCCGGTGGCGGCGCGAACCGACCGACCGAAGAAATCCTGCCGTCCGCCGGCGAGATGACCAATCCCTCCTCCAGCGGTACAACCCTCGGAGGATCGCGGAAGAAATAAACGCACCAAAGCGTGAGCGCGAGACCGATCCAGCCGAGCGGCGCAAAAAGCCAGCCGAGGATCAGCGCCGCGACCGCGAAGACAGCAATGAAGACATAGCCCTCCGGATGAATGGGCACGATCTGCTTTCGGATCGAATCGAGAATGGACATGAGCGGGGATTACCTTAACTGCCGGCCGAGTTGCAAAGCTTATTCGATCATAACCTATTCCGCCCGGGCATCGTCGAGTCTGCGGCCGCCATCATCGATGAGCGCGGCGATGGCGCGGGTGCTTTCCTGGCTGGATCTGCGCAGCGCTTCGACCAGGCTCCGCTGAACGGCTGATACATGCTGACGTTCACCCTGCTGTGACTTCTTCGTCTTCGTCACGTCCAGCATAGGGTTCGCCACGCCGCTCACCTTCGCTTTTCGGATATTCATGATCGAGCTGCAGCCGCAAGCTCGGAGATTCCGCCGCCGCGGCACGGCGCAACACCTCCTCCGCCTGACGCACCTCGTTCTGCCGGTTCCACATCGCGGCATAAACGCCGTCCTTCGCCAGCAGGACATTATGCGCGCCGCGCTCGACGATGCGGCCCTTGTCGAGGACAAGGATTTCATCGGCATTGACGACGGTCGAGAGCCGATGCGCGATGACGACAGTGGTGCGGCCCTTGGAAATGCCTTCGAGCGCATCCTGGATTTCGCGTTCCGTGAACGTGTCGAGCGCGGAGGTTGCCTCGTCGAGAACGAGAATGGGCGGAGCCTTCAAAATCGTTCGCGCGATGGCGATACGCTGCTTCTC
>DAIESR010000343.1 GCA_027346205.1 Beijerinckiaceae bacterium | reverse complement strand
TCCAGTAAACGAGCTTGCCCTTGTCGATCGCGCGCCCGACCGCCTCCATCACCTCGTCGAGGCGGCTCATGGGTACCGCACGGGTATCGATCGGCTGCCGTCCCGCAGGCTTTTCGCGCAATTCAGAAACGTCCATGTCGCCGAAATAGGTCAGCACCAGCGTACGCGGGATCGGGGTCGCACTCAGCACCAGCACATCCACGGCATCGCCCTTGGCGGTCAGCGCCAGGCGTTCGCGTACCCCAAAGCGATGCTGCTCGTCGACCACGGCGAGGCCGAGATCGCGAAAGCCAACGCTTTCCTGAAACAAAGCATGGGTGCCGATCGCAATATCGATCTCGCCGGCCGCAAGCGCGGCGAGCGTCTTACTGCGCTCAGAGGCCTTGTCCCGGCCGGTCAGCAAAGCGAGCCGCAGGCCCGCCGCTGCCGCATAGGCGGCCATGCCCTCATAATGCTGGCGGGCGAGGATTTCCGTCGGCGCCATCAACGCCGCTTGGCGTCCAGCCTCGACCACATGGGCCATGGCGAAAAGCGCGACCACCGTCTTGCCGGAGCCGACATCGCCCTGAAGCAGCCGCAGCATTCGGCTCGTCGCCATGAGATCACGACGGATCTCGTCGAGCGCTTGGCTCTGCGCATAGGTCAGCGCGAAAGGCAGAGCCGCAGCAAGTTTTTGCGCGAGCCGCCCTTCGGCATGATGCGCGCGGCCGCCGCGCCGGCGCATGGAGGCGCGCACCAGCATGAGTGCCAGCTGATGCGCGAGAAGCTCGTCATAGGCGAGCCGCAGCCGCGCCCGTCCCATCGGCGCGATGGCATCGGGGTCTTGCGGGCTATGGACCATTCTCAGCGCGTCGGCGAAGGACAGCATGTCCGGCAATTTCGCGACTTCATAGCCATGCCATTCCGGCAGCGCCGGAAGCCGGGCCAGAGCCCCTGCGATCGCCTTGGCGAGCACCCTTTGATAGAGTCCTTCGGTCAAGCCATACACGGGCTCGACCGGCGGCAATCTGGCAAGTCCGGCCTCGTCCAGCACATGATCGGGATGGACGATCTGGCGATGGCCGTCCCAAAGCTCGAGCTTCCCGGAGATCCAGCGCCGCTCGCCGACGGGCAGGCTCTTCTCGATCCATTGATGATTGGCGAGAAAGAAGACGAGCAGCACATCGCCCGTCTCGTCCTCGACCAGCACCTTATAGGGTGCCTTGCTGCGCGGCCCCGGCGGATAATGCGCGACGACCATTGCTTCGATCGTCACGATCCGATCGAGCGGCGCTTCGGCGATCTTCGGCCGGTTGCGCCGGTCGATTGTTGCATGAGGCAAGTGGAAGAGGAGATCGACCGCGCGGGCTTGTCCGCTTCCCTCGACCAGGAGCCGGTCGAGAAGCTTGCCGATCTTCGGCCCGACGCCGGATAGGCTTGCCGCCGGAGCAAAGAGAGGGTCGAGGAGAGAGGGTCGCATCGTGTTCTATCGTGCCGCGCGCCAGAAACGCAGCCTCTATGGCCGGCTTGGAGCTGAAAAGATAGAATATTGGCGCGCCACCGCCATACGCTTATCTTGAGGCCTTCGCCGCGCTTTAGCTGCGACCATCGAAAGCACTGCGTGTCCGCCCATTTTCAAGGAGCTTAAATGTCTGGCTCCCAAATCACGAGCCCCTCCCTCGATGCTCGCCGCCGCCGGGCGCTGTTCCGATCCTGGCACCGCGGCATGCGCGAGATGGACATTCTCATGGGGCGTTTCGCCGATGCGCAATTGGCCGAGCTGAGCGACGCCGAACTCGGCGATTTCGAGGCCTTGATGGAAGCTCCGGACCGCGACATTTTCGGCTGGCTCACCGGCGAGGTGGACATTCCGCCCGCCTATGATACGCCCGTGTTCCGAAAAATCCTTGCTTTCCACACCCATGCTGGGCCGATCGAGCTTTAGGGCTGTTCGCAAACGACCGGTTGGACGGGGTAGAAGCGCAAACCGTGGTGCACCACCCTTCTCCCTGTGGGAGAAGGTTCGCGCACTGCGGTCCAGCCAAATTAATATCGCCACCAGACATGACCGCTAGCCCGTGACCGATCTCAAACGTGCCATTGCCGAGCTGGCCCAAGGCGGCGCGCTCACACTTTCATCTCTGCCTGACGGCTATGATGCCTTCTGCTTCGCCGATCTCACGCGGGCATTGACGCCTTCCGCCGAACGGCGCGCCGTCGTCGCCGTCCATGTCGCGCGCGACGCGCAGCGGGCGCATGCCTTTGGCGAAGCCTTGCGCTTTGCCGCGCCGGAAATCGAGATTCTCGATTTTCCCGC
>DAIESR010000276.1 GCA_027346205.1 Beijerinckiaceae bacterium | reverse complement strand
GTCGCGCGCCAGTTCGGCGGACCAGCTGCTTTCTCCTTGTCCACCGCGCCGCCGCCGCCAACTACCCTGGCCGTACATCCGATTCAGCCAGCGCCACCGCCATCGGGTTTCGGTACCCATCCTGGCACGGTCAAATCGCCGATCGTGGGGACCGCCTATCTTCGCTCGGCGCCGGAGGCGGCCCGCTTCGTCGAGCCTGGCTCGCAAGTGAAGCTAGGCGACAAGCTGCTGCTGATCGAAGCCATGAAGACTTTCAACGAAATCGTCGCACCGCGCGGCGGAACGGTGACTGCCATCCTGGTCGAAGACGGGCAGCCGGTCGAATTCGGACAGCCGCTCGTCGTGATCGAATAACAGACGCCTGGCTGCAAAGCCGCAGCGTCTTTCGTCAAGCAGAGTTCGGAGACCTCGACTTAGGCCTTCCGAAAAACTCTGTGCAAGAACAAAAGCTGGCGCATGCCCTGGTCTCTGACTCACGGCCTTTGCGCAAGGCTGAGAAAGCACCCGTTTCGGTAGATGCCAATGTTCGACAAGATCCTCATTGCCAATCGCGGCGAAATCGCCTTGCGTATCCTACGCGCCGCGAAGGAACTGGGCATTGCGACCGTCGCCGTTCACTCGACCGCAGACGCCGATGCGATGCATGTCAAACTCGCCGATGAATCGGTCTGCATCGGCCCGCCAGCGGCGCGAGACTCCTATTTAAACATCCCGGCTTTGCTCTCGGCCTGTGAGATTACCGGCGCGGAAGCCATCCATCCAGGCTATGGCTTTTTAGCTGAAAATGCTCGATTTGCCGAGATTCTTGCCGAGCATCAGATCACGTTTATCGGCCCCAAGGCAGAGCATATTCGTCTCATGGGCGATAAGATCGAGGCCAAGCGCACGGCCAAGCGACTCAACATCCCCTGCGTGCCTGGCTCGGAGGGCGCCATCTACACCAACGAGGACGCGCAACGGGTCGCCGAGGAGATCGGCTTTCCTGTTCTCGTCAAGGCGGCGGCGGGCGGCGGTGGCCGTGGCATGAAAGTGGCGCGCAAGGCCGAAGATCTATCCGATGCTCTTGCTGTGGCCCGTAGCGAGGCGAAAGCCGCCTTCGGCGACGACGCCGTCTATCTCGAAAAATATCTCGACAAGCCGCGCCATATCGAGATCCAGATTCTCGGTGATGGCCGCGGAAACGCCATTCATCTCGGCGAACGCGACTGTTCCTTGCAACGCCGACACCAGAAGGTGTTCGAGGAGGCGCCATCGCCGGCTCTCAACGATTCGCAGCGTCAAGAGATCGGTGAGACCTGCGCCGCCGCCATGCGCGAACTCGCCTATAAGGGCGTCGGCACGATCGAGTTTCTCTTTGACGACGGCCGATTCTATTTCATCGAAATGAACACTCGAATCCAGGTCGAGCATCCGGTCACCGAGATGATCACCGGCTTCGATCTCGTCAATGAGCAGATCAAGATAGCCGCCGGCTCGCCCTTGTGCATCTCGCAGAAAGATGTCGTGCTCTCCGGCCATGCCATCGAATGCCGGATCAACGCGGAACATCCGAGCACATTTCGGCCGGCCCCCGGCAAGATCAAATATTATCATCCGCCGGGTGGACTCGGCGTGCGCGTCGATAGCGCCGCCTATGCCGGCTATACGATCCCACCCTTTTATGATTCACTCGTCGGCAAGCTCATCGTGCATGGCCGCACCCGCACGGAGGCCTTGATGCGGCTGCGTCGCGCACTCGACGAGTTCATTGTCGATGGGATCGACACGACCATCCCGCTGTTTCGCACGCTGGTCCGCAATGCCGATATTCAAAACGGCATTTATGACATTCATTGGCTCGAAAAATTTCTGGCGACCGGCGGAATCGAGATCGTGTAGCGTGCCTAGTCGACCGCTGGCCGGCGCGTCACGGACTTTGGGCCGCTGTCGGAACGAGAAAATCCGTAATCGACGATGGGCCGGACGCAGCAGCCTGCGGCGAAACATCCGCCCTGTTCCACCAGCCGCCACCCAGAGCCTGGAAGAGCGCTGCCACATCGGCATAGCGCGCCGCCTGCACCTTCACCCGCACCAATGAGGCCTGCAGATAGGTCTGCTGCGCATTGAGCAGCACCAGCGAATTGGTTTGGCCGAGCGCCAAGAGCTTGCGCGTGAGATCGACGCTCTTACGCGCGGCACTTTCTGCGGCAAGCGCAGCCTTGTAAGTTCGAGCGTCGGAGTCCAGAGCGCGCAGCACATCGGCCACGTTGCGAAAGGCCGTGATGACCGTGCTGCGATATTGCGCGCCCGCCTCCGCGAAGCCAGCCTCAGCGGCCTTCTGCTTATGGTAGAGCGAGAAGCCGTCGAAAATCGTATGCGTCACGCAGCCGGTCACCGCCCACATGGCCGTCTGCGGCGACAATAATGCGGAGAGCGTCTCCGAGCCATTGCCATAGCTAGCGGTGAGGTTGACGACCGGCAAGCGGGCGGCAATGGCGACACCGATCGCGGCGCTGGC
>DAIESR010000273.1 GCA_027346205.1 Beijerinckiaceae bacterium | reverse complement strand
CGAGTGCTGCTCGCGAAATCGCGCGATCTTTTCGGCCAGAAACGTGTCGAGAATGGCCTGCGCAGTGTCGGGATCATTGTTGGAGACCAATGTGACCGGGCCGAGATCGGCCAGCCGCGCCTCCTTCTTGCGCAATTTCTTGCGCGTGTCCTTGGAGAGCCTCTGGGCGAGAAATTTTTCACCTGCCATGCCGAGCTGCGTGGCATAGGCAAAGCTCGGGCTTGGCTGATATGGCAAGAGCGCTAAAGGGTTTTCGGTCCCTTCCCATTCGAAGGGCTGGTTTTGCAAAAAGAAAACATGCGGCGCTGCCGCGCCGAGCCGTTTTGCCGCCCTGCGCAGGAGAAAGCGCAGATCCGCATCGGTCAAAGAGACGTTCGTGCGGAACAGGCCGAGGTGAAAATTCGATTCCTTGCCGCCGAGAAAGGAAGCGATACGGAACGGCCCGTGCCGCTCGATGCCGAGGCACAGAAGCGCGATGGCACGGCCGTGCTCATCTTTGCCGACGATGAAGAGCGGCGCAATGTGCCGGCCTTTGCCAATCGCCTCGATCCACGGAATGAGAAAGGCGCGCGTCTGATAGACCGAGACGGCAGCCACGGCTTCGAGTTCCGCCCATATCGGCAATATCGCCGCCGGGTCGAAATAGGCCTCGACCTCGGCTACGGCCATGCTTGGCAGAATGCTCTTCGCCGCCGTGCTCCGCGGGGCTTGGAGCGATGGTGAATAATCCGTCACTGTCGACACTGTGCCGTTAATCCTCCGCTATGGTCAGGAGTGTCAGATCTAGCAACGAAAGATCAACGACACCTTGCCAAACTCATATGAGATTTCGGCGGAGGTCGCAGCTTTGAGTGTGGGTAAGAGCTTTTTGATATCGTCCGGGTTTTCCTTGTTCAAGCTCACAGGCTTGCATCGTCTCGCGATTCCGTTCACGCGGGGCGTCGGCGCGATCTTGATGTTTCATCGCGTGAGGCCGGCTGTCACGCAGGATTTCGCGCCGAATCGGCTGTTGGAAATCACGCCCGAATTTTTCGATGCCCTGCTCACCCGCCTTGCCGCGCTCGGTTTTGCCATCATTACCCTCGACGAGGCGCTCCGGCGATTGGAGCCAGGCCAGGAGAGAGATGGGCCCTTCGCCGTTCTCACCTTTGACGATGGGACGCGCGACACAAGGGATTTCGCCTTGCCGATCCTCGAGCACCACCAAGTACCATTCACGGCCTATATCACGACCGGCTTTGCCGATCGCAGCGCGCGCCTATGGTGGGTGGAACTCGAAGAGGCGATCCGCCGTCTGCCGCATATCGCGGCTGAGATCGACGGAGAGGTGGTCTCCTTGCTGGCGCGGACGTCGGCGGAGAAGGCCGCCGCCTTCGATGATCTTTATCGTCGCCTCATCCATGGGCCGGAAGAGCGTTTGCTCGACGTGATCGGCCGACTTTTAGGTGAGGCTGGCCTGCGGAGCGAGGCGCTGGTCGATGAACTTTGTCTCGATTGGGCGGGGATCGAAAGTCTTGCCTGCCATCCGCTGTGTACGATCGGCGTCCATACTTTAACCCATGCGCGGCTCGCCAAACATGGCGAGGCCACCGTCCGCCGCGAGCTGACCGAAAGCCGGCGGTTGATTGAAGCGCATATCGGCAAGGAGGCGCGGCACCTCGCCTATCCTGTCGGAGATCCTGCCTCGGCCGGCGCGCGCGAATTCGCCATCGCCGAAGAGCTCGGCTTTGCGGGCGCGGTGACGACGCGGCCGGGCATGATTTTTCCCGAGCATCGCGCGCATCTGACGGCGCTGCCGCGGCTCTCGATCAATGGCAATTGGCAGAGCCTCGACATGGTCGAGATCCTTCTGTCGGGCGCGCCCTTCGCGCTGTGGAATCGCGGCCGGAAAGTCGCGTGAGGGCGTTCTTCCGGCAGTGTGCTCAGCCCTCGTCTGGCTTTTCCATCCATTTGATGAGCGGCATCATCGGCAGAATCCAGGCCATGCCGAGAGCCGCATAGATGAGTGTCTGGATATACCATGAGGCGGTCTGCACTGGCCGCGCTTGCGCCAGCACCATGGCAACGAGGGCGTAAACCGTCACGAAGGCCAACATGGTGACGCTGCCGATGAATTTGCGCAGCCGTTTCGGCATGGTTCCTCCCAGAGCATGTTCCCGAGTAGTTTTAGACTTTTCGGCTGAGATCATGCGCAAAATCCGGCACCTCACCATCGGCGGTGCGACAGACTGTGCGTAGACTCGCCGGCACCATAAATCTATCACTCTTTGGCAGAGGGGACATTGTTCCGTCTGACCGCAGAGGCCGGTGCGGCTTCCGCGCTCTCATTTCTGAGACATCGGATATATCCGATGTCTCAATTCAACGACTTAGAGTATTCGGACGCAAAACCGGTACCCACTTTTGCTGAAAATGCTCTAGTCTGCCCAGATCTTATGGGATTTTCATGACCCAAGCTTCCATTGCGACCGAGCCCGCCCGCAGCGCTGCGATGGCTCATCCGACGAATTCTCACCGCGCCGTGCGCCTGTGGCTCTGGGGTGTCGCGGCGCTCGTCTTCGCCATGGTCGTCGTTGGCGGCTCGACCCGCCTGACGGAATCGGGCCTTTCCATCACTGAATGGAAGCCGATCACCGGAGTCGTGCCGCCTCTGAACCAGGCTCAGTGGCTGACGGAATTCGCGAAATACAAGGAGATTCCGCAATATAAGGAACTCTTCTCTGGCATGACTTTGAGTGGC
>DAIESR010000265.1 GCA_027346205.1 Beijerinckiaceae bacterium | reverse complement strand
TGCCTGCTCGTCCTCGAACTTATTCCCGAAGAAGTCGCGGCAACTGTCACCAAGGCGATTGCCGCGCCGACAATCGGCATCGGCGCCTGCCGCTATACGGATGGACAAGTTCTGGTGATCTGCGACATTCTCGGCTTTACGCCGGTGAATTTCCGACACAACCATCTCTATCACGAGGTCGGGCCATTGATCAGCGACGCGGCGGCGCATTATGTCCGCGATGTGCGCGAGGGCCATTTTCCAGCCGAAGCCAATGTCTTCCATATGCCGCAGGAAGAGCTGTCGATCTTTACGGGTGATGCGGCGTGAGAGATATTCTACGCAAGTCCTGAATGATAAGCTTACTCAAGCAAGGACGTTGGCGGCCGCCTCAGGTATCTGAGTGAAGATGCTAGCGAGCTGAGACAGTCAGAGATGGCTGCTAAGGTTTATCGTAGCAGTCTCCCATTGTAGAGTTAGTCTGAGCTTTCCAGGGCACCCCATCGCCTATCTCGATCCAAATGACATTCTGTTGTTTCGTAAATGTTTTTAGACCATCAACCGAATCTGTAGTTTCGCCCACCAAGAAGCACCCCTCAAATAAGCTAGCAATACTTTCCGAGAGCGCGCTGTCACCATGAACAAGTAGTCCGCCATGTTTCGTGGCAACCAAATTTGGCGCGCCCCAATCGATCCTTCGGTCTGGCAAGGGAGAAAATATCAGCCCGGGAACCCCATCAGTTAGCACTGCTAAAAGGGCATCTTTGAGTTTTTGGTTATGTGTTGATGAAGAAATGAACAATGTTCCGGAAATATTTTTCCCGTTACTTCTTTGTTTCAACCAATCAATCATATGAATGGCGGTGATCGCATCCAAGGTTTTCACTGACGTAGATGTTTTTGCAACGATTTGCGGATTCGGCGAAGGGGCAGATTTTGACTGTCGTAGGGCCTCTAACTCTGTCTTGAAAAGCGCTATTTGTTTTCTAAAGCCCTCTGAGGCTTTTTTCATATCCTCAAGCGCCTGAATCTTTTCTCCCAATGACTGCTTCGTTGCCTGTAGCTCCTCAGCTTTCGCCTTCAATTGAGCTTTGAGACGAGCAATCGGGTCCGTTAAAGCCTTTGCTATAGCACCGTGTGACGGCGTAGGCTCCACCGCACGGCGATATATTTCGGGGCCGGCCACATAGACGAACGGTAACACTATTGCTATTGGCCACCAATAAATGGCGGCCTCTCCAATTTTTTGCAGTCTGCTTTTCCACCAATGAAAGGTGAGACCAAGCACGCCAATGGGCAGCCCGAAGACCAGCCCAACGGCTCCTCTTGATATTGCGTTTTCTGTCACGATTGCTTGCCAACTCGCGTCGCAAATAGGGATGGCGATAAGGACACAAAGGGCGCCCGCAAAGACGTCGGCGAACGGCCCCTCTGAGCCGCTCGGTGATTTCCGGACCTCCGTTGAAGGGGACTCGTTTGATTTGGAAGGTGGCGTAGCAGGAGGCAACGGCAGTCCGGCATCGGCGGCGAGCCGTTCGACAGCTTCGGGCAAGGTCAAGCCTTCTGTAGCCATCACAAAATCGAAGATATTGCCTTTGCGACCCGAAGAGAGATCGAACCAGGCCATTTTCTCGTCATTGACGAAAAAGGAGGGCGTCTTTTCCGAGGTGAAGGGCGAGAGGCCTCGCCATTCACGCCCAGCCTTCGTCAACTTCACCTTCCTCCCCACCACTTCGGAAACTGGGAGCTTTGTTTTCAGTTCTTCAAGAAAAGAGGACGAGAATCGCATCGGAGATCTTCGGGTTAACCGCGCCACATTATAAATAAGAAGCGGTTATCGATGGAGATTATTCACAAGATCCACAAGTCTCGCGTTTGAACTGGTTCCAGAGAGTGCAAAGTCCTATGGATCTCATCTTCAAGATCGTCCCCGAAAAGCTCTGGCGCGAGGCCGAAGCGGCAGGCGCCTTCAATGGCGCGCCGGTCGATCTCGCCGATGGCTTCATCCATTTCTCGACCGCGAACCAAGCGCGCGAGACGGCGGAGAAACATTTCGCCGGGCAAGGCGACCTTCTGCTCGCCGCGATCGATCCCGAAAAGCTCGGCGATGCGCTCCGTTATGAGCCGTCGCGCGGCGATGCGCTGTTTCCGCATCTCTATGCGCCACTTCCTTTCACCGCAGTCGCCTGGGTGAAACCTCTGCCCCTCGGCGAGAACGGCCAGCACATCTTTCCGGACTCTATTCCGTGATCGGGATTCTCGATGCCCTCGCTCGGCCTCTTCTCCTCAAGCTCGATCCGGAGACCGCGCATCGGCTGACGATCACGGCGCTTTCGCATCTGCCGCTGCCGCCTGCCCGGCCCGACGACCCGCGCCTCGCGGTTTGCGCTTTCGGCCTCGGCTTTCCCAATCCGCTCGGCCTTGCCGCAGGCTTCGACAAGAATGGCGAAGCGGTCGATGCCATGCTCGCGCTTGGCTTCGGCTTCGTCGAGGTCGGCACGGTGACGCCGCGCCCGCAGCCCGGCAATCCGCGCCCGCGCCTGTTTCGGCTCACCGAGGATCGCGCGGTGATCAACCGCTTCGGTTTCAACAGCGAAGGGCATGCAGCCGTGCGCGACAGGCTCGCGCGCCGGCAGACGAGAGGCGGGATCGTCGCGATCAATCTCGGCGCCAACAAGGATTCGATCGATCGCGCCACGGATTATGTCGAAGGCATAAAGGCCTTCGGCGCGCTCGCAAAATTCTTCGTCGTCAATGTCTCTTCGCCCAACACGCCGGGCCTGCGCGATCTGCAACAGGATCAAGCGCTCGATGATCTCATCGCCCGCGTGCTCGAAGCCCGCGACGAGATCGCCAGCGAATGCGGCCGCAAGCCCGTCATCCTGAAGATTGCGCCCGATCTCAGCCTCGACGAACTCGATGCGATCATCCGCATCTGCCGCGCGCGCGGCATTGATGGGCTTGGCATTTCCAATACGACAATCTCGCGGCCGCCCGAATTGCACGACGACCGTCTCGCCAAGGAAACCGGCGGCTTGTCGGGCCGCCCCCTCTTCGATCTCTCGACACGCATGCTCGCGCAGGCCTATCTGCGCGTCGAAAGACAATTTCCACTGATCGGCATCGGCGGGATCGACAGCGCCGCGACAGCCATGGCGAAGATCGAGTCCGGCGCGAGCCTCATCGAACTTTACTCCGCGCTCGTCTTCAAAGGCCCGCGCCTCATCACGGAGATCAAGAGCGGCCTCGTCGCGCGGCTCGCGAAAGATGGCCGTCAGCTCGCCGATGCGACAGGTGCCACAGCAGGCGATTGGGCCGCCGGAAAAGTTCGCGCCATCGATCTGCGGTAAAGGGCGGCCTGCCCCAGCCCGCGCGCGAGCAAAAATAGCAAGAGCGCCGTCCAAAGGCCGGCATTGCCATAGGGCTTCAAAAGATAGAATGCGGCAATATAGAGTGCCAGCGCGGCAAGCATCGTGTTGCGCATCGCTTGCGTCCAGGTCGCACCGATGAAGATTCCATCGAATTGGAACGCAACTGCGCCACAAAGCGGCGTCAAGGCGGCAAAGCCGAGATAGCGCCGCGCAAACTCGCGCACATCGCTGTTCGTCGAAATAAAATCGATGAAATGCGGCCCGATGAGAAATGCGGCCGTGGCAACCGCGCCGGCGAAAGCAAGCGACCAGAACATGGTGAGCCGCACGGCGGCACGAAAGCCATCCGCATCGCGCGCACCGACCGATTGGCCGCACATCTGTTGCGCCGCTGTCGCAAAACCGTCGAGGAAATAGGCCGAGATGAAAAAGAGATTCATCAAAATCGCATTGGCCGCGAGCGTGACATCGCCGCCCTTGGCACCTTGCGAGGTGAAGAAAGCGAAAGCGAAAATCAACGAGGCGCTGCGGATCATGATGTCGCGATTAATGCCGAACATCCACACCAGCTTGGCACGATCGAAGACAAGCCGCCAAGACAGGCCAAAGAGCCTGCCTTCGAGGCGGTGCAGGACAAAAAGGCCGATCAGCGTGCCGGATGCTTCAGCAATGAGCGTGCCCATGGCAGAGCCGCGCACGCCGAGCGCCATCCCATAGACGAGCCAGATGTTCAAAAGAATATTGAAGAGATTGATGGCGATCTGCAGCGCCAAAGCGAGGTCCGTCCGCGCCCGGCCAGTCACCGTGCCGAGAACCACATAATTGGCGAAGACGAAAGGCGCCGACCAAATCCGAATATTGAAATAGGCCCGCGCAGCTTCCGTCACTTCGGGGCTCGCGCCGAGCGCCGTGAAACCTGCCGCGCCGATCGGCACTTGCAGAAGAACGAGCGCGAGGCCGAGCACGGCCGCCGTCGCCAGTGCGCGGAGCAAAGTGGCCTTTTGCTCGATGAGATCGCCGCGCCCCAGCGCCTGAGCGGTGAGGCCAGAGGTGCCCATGCGTAGAAAGCTGAAGCCCCAGAAGATGAAATCGAAAATGACGGCGGCGGCGGCGATGGCACCGAGAAGATGCGCCGCGCCGAGCCTGCCAATCACCGCCGCATCCGCAAGGCCGAGCAATGGCGTCGACAAATTGGCGAACGTGAAAGGCAAAGCGAGACGCAGGACGCGCGCATGGCTCACGGGCACAGGACTCACGCGCACCTGCGCGCTCTGATCGGCTGCATAGGACGGCAAAGGGGGCTCACACTGGCTATGCGACAGCCGCTCGCGGATCAGCCCTCGGGCTTTCGCAATAGGCTCGCGGTCATTCAAATTGGTCCGCGAAGTCCAGCAAAAGCGAGGCCGATCGATGCGGTGCATGAAAAAGGGAACGAACCGAGCGTTCAGCGTCATGGTCGGGACAATGCATTATCTTGGCCCGCGCATATTGAGCAGCCGGAAGACGAACCAGATCGGCACGACGATCACCGCACCGGCAAGGAGATAATGGCCGAGCTCGCGTATGGCGGTGAAACCAAGTCCCCAGATCCGATGGAAGAACTGCACGACGCCT
>DAIESR010000200.1 GCA_027346205.1 Beijerinckiaceae bacterium | reverse complement strand
GCCGAGGTAGATCTCGTTGAGATAGAGTTCGAGGATTTTGTCCTTCGAATAGGTGCCCTCGATCCGCAAGGACAGCAGCGCCTCGCGGATTTTACGTTGAATCGATCGCTCATTGGTCAGAAAAAAATTCTTCGCGACCTGTTGCGTGATGGTCGACGCGCCCTGCACATGCCGGCCGCCCTCGATGAGCACCAGGAGTGCGCGCATGACACCCTCGGGATCGATACCGTGATGGGTATAGAAATTCTTGTCTTCGGCGGAGATGAAAGCATCTTTGACGAGGGGCGGAATCGCCGAGGCGGGCAGATAGAGCCGCCGCTCGTGCGAATATTCGGCGAGCACGGAACCGTCCGCCGCATGGACGCGCGTCATGACCGGCGGCTCGTAATTCTTGAGCTGCGTATAATCGGGCAGATCCTGCTCGAACGTCCAAACGACGATCGCAGCCCCGCTGATCCCGACAACGAAGAGGATCGCAGCGCTCGCAAAGACAAATCCGAAGAAACGGGCGATCAGCCGCATAGTGAGATGAAGCCTCTGGATCTGCGCCGTCTCAGCGCCACATGGCGGGACGGGACCGAGGCTCCGTCTCTGGCCGGCCCGGCCGCCGAGCTTTTATCGCAATCCGTCGATTGCGCAATCACGCGGCCGTTCCGCCACGATGGAAATCCGACCCCTCAACGCGCGCCGCCGCGCAATTGCGAGCAGCCAATCTTAAAACGGCGGACGCTCGAATGGAATCAGTGTTTCTGCACTTGGCTATTGTTTTCGCATCAGATTTTTCCATAGCCGGTTCCCACCTGCAAGTCTGACACTCTAGAGCCGATTTGACCCGTCACATGGAATCGGTGCGGCCTGTTTGTGTTGATAGTGAGGCGCTATTCGCAGGCGTGAATCGTCTTGCGCGTTGATCGTATTGCCGTTCTCGCGATGCTATCCGAGCGGCATCGACGGCTCGACCAAGCGCTTCAGCGGCAAGTTCTCGCGCCGCTCATTTCGGCGTACCGGCTTGCGAGGCTGCGGCGTCGACCAATGCCGCTGGCTTTCCCACGACTTGCGCCGGCACTGCTATCCTACTGTCTGCTCCCAACTTTTCGAAGTAGACGTTGATTGCAGCGACGATCTTGTTCGTGGTCTCGTCGCGCCATTCCGGCGACATGAGCGATTTCGAGTCCTTCACATTCGAGAGATAGCCGAGTTCGAGCAGCACGGAAGGCACGTCCGGCGCCGTCAGCACAATGAAACCGGCGGCGCGCTGCGGATTCTTGTTCAGGTGCCCCACCATCTTCCAATAATCGACCAAGGTCCGCGCAAAGACATGGCTGAAGGCGCGCGTTTCCTGGCGCGTCAAATCGAAAAGAATGTCGGTGACACGGCGGCTCGGCGCCATTTTGCCCTCTTCGAGCCCGGCCGTCGCATCGGCTTGGTTTTCCTTTTCGGCCGTGCGGGCAGCTTCGGCGTCGCTGGCACGATCAGACATTGTGTAGATCGTCGCTCCGGAAACGCTCGCGGCGTCGGCAATCGTATCGGCATGGATCGAAACAAACAGCGCCGCATGGGCGTCGCGGGCGATTCGTACCCTCCCCTCGAGCGGAACGAAGACATCGCTGTCGCGGGTCATGACGACTTTATAGCGCCCTATCGCTGTGAGCTTTGCAGCGAGCATTTTTGCAAAGGCGAGAACGACGTCCTTTTCGACGAGACCATTGACGATCGCACCACTGTCCACGCCGCCATGGCCTGGATCGACGACCACGACAGGCAAATTGCTTGGCGAGACCCCGACGGCAGCGGGCGCCGGCTTTGGCTCGACGGCTTCGGCCGCCGCGGCCCGGACCGATTTACGCGCTTCGGCCCGGAAGGCCGTCCGGCTGCTTTTCGCGAGTGCAACAACGAGGACCGCCTGCTTTCCATCGGCACTCGTTTCGGTTGCCACGCGCTGGATTCGTGCCGGTCCGGCGAGATTGATCACGATTCGCGAGCGGCCGGAAGCAAAAAGGCCGAATCGGAAGGAGGCGATGAGGCCGGAAAATGCCGCGGCTTGATGCCTGCCCCGGAGAGACCTATGGCGACGGATAGATCGTGTGGCGCCACCAACAAGCGGATCGATGCGGAAAACGACCTCCGGCAAATCGATGACAATCCGATCGGGGGCAGCGAGCACGAAGCCATGCGCATCGACTGGTCGGCTCAGATCGAACCTAAGCTCAGCGCGCTCTTGATGATCTTCGAGATGCACGGCGCTTGCGATCGCCGGTTCTAGCTTTGCCTTAGCCGAATCGAGCGAGGCAGCGAGCGCGCGAGCGCCGATCAGACCGCGACTCTCGGCGTGGCCGGCCCCGGTCGCGACGAAAAGCGCCAGCAATATCCAGAGCATGAGAATCAAAGGCACGCGCATGCCGCCGCGCCCCGCCTCTGCCGAACATGAGTCGTCCGGCAAAGCGAAGGAAAGGGAAACATGGTCCGCATCGGTACCATAAGCCGGGTGTGATTCGCGCCGTATCGCCATTCTGAGCCAGCCGAAACTTCGATCGCGGCACTGCACCGGCATGATCGATCGAGCCAAAATCTATGATGAATCTATGATGTTAACGAAGAATGAGCATGCCAGAACAGAATAAGGTTTGCTGTTGCAAATTAGCCACATTATGTTGAAAACTTGCCAAATGGCCCTGCAACCCGATATTAGTTGCATGTTCATGTTCGGCGGCGAAAGAAGTTCGCGGGCGACGGAACAAAGGATGTTTCCGGCAGTCAGCTCTTTCGGGGCAAGATTGCGGTTCGCGGACAACGAAAGCGTAGATGGGCTTGCGAAGGATGCTGATG
>DAIESR010000194.1 GCA_027346205.1 Beijerinckiaceae bacterium | reverse complement strand
CGGATAAGGCAGATTGGCCGGCAAGGTCGCCGCGGCCGCGTTGATGGCGGCCTGGACATCCTGCGCCGCGCCGTCGATGTCGCGGTTCAGATCGAATTGCAAAGTGACTTGCGACAGGCCGAAGGCGCTCGACGATGTCATCAGTTCGAGCGAGGGGATCTGTCCGAGCTGGCGCTCGAGCGGCGCGGTGATGAGTTCCGCCATCGTGTCGGGGCTTGCGCCGGGCAATTGCGTCGTCACTTGGATCGTCGGAAAATCGACCTGCGGCAGCGACGAAACCGGCAGGTTCAAATAGCCGAGCAGGCCACCGAGCAGCACGGCGAAGGCGAGCAGCGAGGTCGCGATCGGCCGGTTGATGAAGGGGCCCGAAACATTCATTGCGTCGGATCGCTTTGGCTTGGCCGTGGCGGTGCTGTCTGACGCCGGTGGCGCACGCGCGCGCCTTCATTTGCCTCACGCGGCGGCAAGGCGCCGGTCTCCTGATGCAGCGCCGGCGTGCCGGAAGCCGCTGTGCCTTGGTCTATGGTGGCATTGACATGGGAACCGTCGGTCAACCGCACGAAGCCGGTCGTGACCACGGTTTCGCCCGGCTTCAATCCGGCGGTGATGACCACTTCCTTATCGTCCTGTTCGCCGGCGGCAACTTGCCGGACATGCACGACATTGCCGTCGAGCACGAAGACGAAAGGTCCCTTCGGCCCACGCTGCAGGGCAGCGACCGGAACGACGATCGCCTGCTTCAATGTTTCGATCAGGAGCCGCATGGTGACGAAGCCGCCGGGCCAGAGCGCGAGATCCTTATTCGGGAAGACCGCCTTGAGACGCACCGTGCCGGTCGTCTGGTCGATCTGATTATCGATGACCTCCAATTTGCCCGTGGCGATCGGATCATGCGCCGCGCTGTCCAGCGCATAGACTGTGAGATCGCCATTCGCCTTGGCCTTGATGATCTTCGGCAATTGCTGCTGCGGCACGACAAAGATCACGGCAATCGGCTGAATCTCCGACACGGTCACGAGGCCTGTCGCATCGCTCGCGTGAACGAGATTGCCGGGATCGACCGTACGTAGACCAGTCCTTCCGTCGATCGGCGAAGTGATCCGCGTATAGCCGAGCGTCGCGCGGGCACTGTCAATCGCGGCCTCGTCCACCTTCCCTTGCGCCATGAGCTGCGCCACGGTCGCGCGCTGTGTATCGAGCTGTTGTTTGGTCACGGCATTGTTTTGCGCGAGCCTCCCATAGCGTTCGAGATCGTTACGGGCATTGGCGAGCGTCGCTTCGTCCTGCGCCTTCTTGGCGACGGCCTGATCGAGCTGGGCTTGGTATAATGTCGGATCAATCTGCACCAGCAGGTCGCCGCGATGCACATCCTGTCCCTCTTGAAAGGGCATGCTTTTGATGATGCCGTCGACCTGCGAGCGGATCAGCACCGAGCGGAGCGGTTTGACCGTCCCGACCCCTTCCAAATAGACGGGAACATCGGCGGCGCGCGCGGCGACGGCAAGCACGGGAATAGAAGCCTTCGCGCCACGGCCGTGCTTCCCGCCATGGCCGTTCGAAGGCTCCATCTTATTGCCGGGGATGAACAGCGGTATTGCGAGCAGGAGGGCGGCGCCGAGGACGGCTATCCAGATGACGCCACGCCAGACCTTTTTCATGGGTTTAGACTCCGCGGCCCGGCCTTTTCACCGGCTCGCCGCCAAAAATCGGCGCGATACGCCAACATATGTTGTCTGATCCGCAAGCTTGCGATGGCTCGGACGGGAACTCTTCTCCGTCCCAGCATTCAGCTGTCGTCACGCATCCGCCACGGCACGCCGCCGCCGAGCGCCTGATAGAGCGTCACTGCGGCTTGGAAATGCGCCAGACGGGCCTGCGATAGACTGTCCAGCGTCGTAAACAAAGTCTGCTGCGTTTGCAGCAATGTCACATAATCTATGGTGCCGGCGCGCAATTGCTCCTCGGCGAGATCATAGGCTTTGCGGGACGCCACGAGAGACTTTTGCAGCAGCGCTTCCTGACGGCCAGTGTCGCGCAAGGCTATGAGTGCCTTCTCCACATCCGAAAAGGCCGAGGTGACCGCTTTACGATAGCCGGCCAGAAGGGCGTCCTGCGCAGCCTTCTGCGCGTCGAAGGCGCCGAGCAGCGCGCCGCTGTCGAAGATCGGCTGGGTGAGGCCCGCCGCAACCGAATAGAGCCCGGATTGCGGCGCGAACAAGCTCTTCAGCGCCAGACTTTCGAAACCGCCTGTTCCGGTCAACTGAATTTGCGGAAAGAATGCGGCACGGGCCGAAACGAGATTGGCATGTGCCGATGAAAGCTGCGCCTCGGCGGATTGCACATCGGGACGCTGCAGGAGAATCTGCGATGGCAGGCCCGGCGCGATGCGCGGCACGCGGAGATGGGCCAAGGACGTCGCGGCGATGCGGAGGCGTTGCGGCGGCTCGCCGAGCAGCAGGGCGAGCGCGGCTATGTTCTGGTCGGCGATCTGCTGCAAAGGCGGGATCGAGGCCCGGACATTATCGACGAGGGCCTCTTGCTGGGCGACATTCAGCGCCGTCGCCGTGCCGAATTTAGCCCGATCCTGGATCAGTTTGAGGATATGCGTCGCGGCCTTCAAGTCCTCGCGCGCGTTGTTGATTCGCTCGCGCGCGCCGAGAACGGCGAAATAGGTGACCGCGGCGGAAGAAAGCGCGGTGAGGGCGACCGTGTCGCGATCATAGCGGCGAGAGTTGGATGTCGCGATGGCGGCTTCATAGGCCGCGCGATTCTTGCCCCAGAAATCGACGACATAGCTCGCATTGAACAGTGACGCATAAAGGGTCCGCGTCCCGGCGCCGAAATTGATCGCCGGGCTCAGGCTCTTCGTGACGGTATCATTCGCGGCGAAGCTCGGCAGGAGGGTCGCGCCGACGACGCGCGCGGCGGCATCGGCTTGAACGATCCGCGCGACGGCCACGGCAATGTCGAAATTGCTGGTGGCGGTCGCCAGCATCAGCCGGTCGAGTTCGGCGGAACGAAAGCCGGTCCACCAATCGGCTTTCGGCGGCGGCGCCTCGTGAGCGCTGCCGCCCGCGCGATAGCTCGCCGGCACGTCAAGCGCCGGATTGGGCACATCGGCATTGGGAATGCAGCCACCAAGCATGGCCGCCAAAACAACGATCGCCGCGCCGCGCCAGAAGGATGTGGCTCTTGCGATCGGCATGGGTCTGGGGTTTCGGTGCTCTGTACTCTTCATGGGCGAGACCGAACTCCATTCCTGGCCGACACTGAGGGTCGGCCCTTCTCAGCACCATGACTGAACCCCGGCCGCTGACGCGGAACGGCCATATGTGACCAAGAACCCGATCAGAGATCGGAACCGCACTGCCCGAAGGCGCTTCCGGCGCCCGACGAAGCTATGATGACCTTCTCATCTCGGCCTCGGCAAATATCCTTTTTTTAACACTTTGGGCAATGCAACGATGCGTGAACATCGGCTACGAAAAGAGCAATTTCTTTTTTGCGAATTCGCAACCTGGATATCCGAGCTTTATTCTCGCCGTGCGGCAGGGAAACGCCGCGCGATTCTTGACTCAACCATTCAAATATGGCGAGGGTCGCGCGCCCTCAGCCCCAGCCCCGGCTCTCCATGCGCAGCTATCTAGATTTTGAAAAGCCGGTCGCCGAACTCGAATCCAGGATCGACGAATTGCGATCCATCGCTGCTGGTGACGGATCGGACGCGATCGGCGAGGAGCTGACGCGGCTCGAGGTTCGGGCCGCAAAGACCCTGGCCGAGCTCTATGCAAGTCTCAACCCCTGGCAGAAGACACTTGTCGCGCGCCACCCGCAGCGGCCGCATTGCTTGGACTATATCGCCGGCCTGTTTACCGACTTCACCCCGCTTTCCGGGGATCGGTTGTTTGGCGAGGATGCCGCGATCGTCGGCGGTTTCGCGCGGTTTCGTGGATCTTCTGTCTGCGTGATCGGCCAGGAAAAAGGCTCTGATACGGAATCGCGTCTACGCCATAATTTTGGCATGGCGCGGCCCGAGGGCTATCGCAAGGCCGTGCGGCTGATGGATCTCGCCGATCGCTTCGGACTGCCGGTCATCTCGCTCGTCGACACCGCGGGCGCTTTTCCGGGTGTCGATGCGGAGGAGCGTGGCCAAGCGGAAGCCATAGCCCGCTCGACGGATAAGTCTTTGTCGCTCGGTGTTGCCAATGTCGCGGTGATTCTTGGCGAAGGCGGTTCCGGCGGCGCGATCGCGATTGCAAGCTGCAATCGCGTGATCATGCTGGAGCATGCCATTTATACGGTCGCATCACCGGAAGCTTCGGCCTCGATCCTTTGGCGGGATGCCGCCAAAGCGCAGGAGGCCGCGACCAATATGAAGATCACGGCGCAGGATCTTTTGAAATTCGGGCTGATCGACGTGATCGTTCAGGAGCCTTTAGGCGGTGCCCATCGTGATCCGACCGCTGCCATCTCGGCCGTCGGCGAGAGGATCGCGACAGCGCTGGACGCTTTTGGCAATATGTCGCCTGAAGCGCTGCGCGATGCGCGGGCCAATAAATTTCTGGCGATGGGCCGTAAGGTTTAGAACGCGATCCGAACCCATTTTCGCGCTGCCACCTGCGCTTTCTTTGCAGGCAGAGCAGTCCGCACAGCAAGCGTCTTTCCGCATCGGCAGGCCTGCAAACATCAAAAATACAAAAGCCCGCGCTGCTCTGCACGGGCTTTTGATTTATTCGGCGTCACGCAGCTCGGAGAACAAGCTACGCGATATGTTTGATCGTCAATATTTCGCGAGAACCGGCCCGGGCGGCGGTGTGAAATCGAAACGATAGGCAAGGCCGATCGTGGCCATGAAGCCATGCCGGTAGACATCCACCGGATTGGCGGCGCCCGCGAAGGCCAGCGGCTGATAACGATCTTTGCCGAGGTCAAAATAGCTCGTCTCGCTCCGCACCGACCAGTTCTTGGTCAAGGCGAATTCGGTGCCGAAGCCCACTGTCCAGCCCGTGGCCGTCTTACGTGCGCTCTGCGCCGGGCAGCCGGGGACCACTGGCGGGACGAAGATCGTCGGGTTCGAGCCGGTGTTGCAGGTGATTTTCGTTTGGAAATCGCTGAGTGCAAGGCCGGCCTTGGCGTAGGTCAGCACCCGGTCGTTCCAGAAAGTGTAACCGAGGCGTCCTGTCGCCGTCGCCAGCCAATCGACGTGGTTTTCGCAGGTGAAATAGAATCCATTCGGACAGGCGGCGGCGCCTTTCGCATTGGTCCAGCCCATATCAGCGCCGGCACCGACGACCCATTTGCCGATCTGGTAGTCATAGCCGACGAAGCCACCAGGCAGGATGCCGGCAAAGCGCGGTTTCGTCGTGGTGCCGACACCGGCGAAGGTCCAGTTGGTATAGCCCCAATCGGCACCGAGCGAGGCGCCGACGCGGAAGCCCGTCCAATTATAGACGGCTTCGACCGGTTCCGGCGCAGGTCCCTTGGTGATGAGCGGCTGGGCCAGCATGTCGGGCGAGAACTGATAGCGGACACCGCCATTGACGCTCCAGCCATCGAGCTTGTCGCCGGTGCGATAGTCGGCGCGGACATAGCCAAGCCAACCCGTATTCTTGATCTGACCCGCGACGCCGAGGCCGAATTGGCCGTAATTGCCCACGCCGGTCGTGGTGAGATTACCGGTGATGCCAAACACGGACGCATCGATAGACGCGGTCGGGTTACCTTCGAATTCGCGGAAAAAGCTCGCCGTGCCAAAGGGCTGCAGGATCACATCGCCAGCGTCGACGGTCGTTCCCGCCCTGAGACTGAGGCGGCCGATCGAGCTGTAGATATTGCCGATCGTCACGGTGCCGGGCGGAGAGAAGCCAGTGCCGAGGACGAAGGTGCCGGACGTATTCAGCGGGTCGACCGCGGTTTCC
>DAIESR010000158.1 GCA_027346205.1 Beijerinckiaceae bacterium | reverse complement strand
CGAGATCATTGCGCGGACCGGCGCGCCGGACATGCGTTTGGCCTTCGCGAACTTGACGGGCACAGAGCTTGGAAATTGAGCAAGACGCTGAGCTATGAAGGACATCAAATCGGATCGAACCCATGATTTGACGGCGCGGGTCTCGAATCGATCAGGTGTGTGAAATAGGCGGACGAATTTGGGAAGCGTGACATGACGGCGATCGCGACCACCGAAATGCGTGAGGCTCAATCCCGCAAGGGCTTCAGCCTGCAGCAATATTGGATCTGCCTGCAAGGGATCGTTTGGCGCGAGGCGCTGCGCTTCCTGCATCAACGGGAGCGCTTCATCTCGGCGCTCGTGCGCCCGCTGGTCTGGCTGTTCATTTTCGCTGCGGGCTTCCGTTCCGTGCTCGGCGTCTCGATCATCCCACCCTATGAGACCTATATCCTCTACCCAGTCTATATCACGCCGGGCCTCATGGCGATGATCCAGCTCTTCAACGGCATGCAATCGTCATTGTCGATGGTCTATGACCGTGAGACGGGCAATATGCGCACTCTGCTCGTCAGCCCCTTCCCGCGCTGGTATCTCCTGACTTCCAAGCTCCTCGCCGGGACAGCCGTCTCGATTCTGCAGGTCTATTCTTATCTGCTCATCGCCTATTTCTGGGATATTACGCCGCCGTCGCTTTGGGGCTATGTCACCGTTCTGCCGGCGCTCGTCCTTTCCGGCTTGATGCTCGGCGCGCTCGGCATGCTGCTCTCCTCGCTGATCAAGCAATTGGAGAATTTCGCCGGCGTGATGAACTTCGTGATCTTTCCGATGTTCTTTGCTTCTTCGGCGCTCTATCCGCTCTGGCGCGTTCAGCAGGGTAGTCCTTGGCTTGCCTTCGTCTGCTGGCTCAATCCGTTCACTCATTCGGTCGAATTGATCCGCTTCGCCTTCTATGAGCAGGTCACGCCCGTATCGCTCGGTGTCGTTGTCGGTTGCACCTGTGTCTTTCTCGCCGGTGCCATCATCGCTTATGACCCCGCGCGTGGCATGCTGATCCGGCGTGGCGGACCGAGTGAATGAGGCAAACGAACGGAGCCGCCGAAGTCAGAATTTCGTAAGGAATGCGTCGCCGTCTGACTTGCAAAGTGACTCCGTTTTTGCCGTGACATATGACAAAGCGCAACGCGTGATCATCAGTGTGGTGCCTTGCCTCGAGACTTCGAATCCGTCATGCAACGATCCGAAGAACAAAAAAGCGCTCCGGTGGCCGGAGCGCTTTTCCAAGGTCTCGTCTCCGAAACCATTGCTCGATGCTTATCGAACTCTGTTTGCGACTTGCACTTACTTCTTCGAGCCGTCCGCCTTGAACTGCGCGAGATAGGCCCAGAGGTTTTCGCGATCGCTCGCCTTGGTGATGCCCGCGAAGACCATCTTCGTGCCCGGAATGTCCTTCTGCGGGTTCGTGATATCGACATCGAAGGTCTTCGCGGTCCACGTGAAGCCGGCCTTCTTCCGGTCTTCGTCCGCGCTCGAATAATTGTAGCCTGCGGCGGTGCCGATCACGCGGCCGTCGAGACCATTGAGTTCCGGACCGACGAAATTCGTCGCGCCGGATCCGATCCGATGGCAGACGTGGCACTTGTGCTGGAAGAGTTTCTCACCGGCGGCCGCATCGGCGGCAAAGCTTTGCTGCGCCAGACCGACCATTCCGACGAAGCTCGCAGCCGCGACGAAGAGAATATTTTTGGGAGTCATGTCGTTCCTTTCTTATGCAATGATGGCGTCGGAGACGCCTGGCCTTCGAACGCCTCGCCGATCAGTGACCTCGGTTGCGCCGCAAACATTTATCCCGATTGCCGGGTCCAAGACAATGTCCAAGACGGCGTTCAAGACAATCCGCAGCCGTGAGTTCGTGTCATGCAGCGACCTTTGATGATCAGACCAAAGCCTTATTTTCACGTCACCAAGGGAAGAGTCCTGGGTCTTTGTCGCAAAATTGCGGCGTTTTGCCTCGTCATTCTGCCGATGACGTTGTTCCTGCTTGGCAGCGGCAAGGCGCATGCCGCCGATACGCTGCGCATCGCGGCGCAAAAGACAGGGACATTCGCGTGGGAGCTTCAGGTCATTAAGGATCATGGCCTCGCCAAGAAGGCAGGACTTGACCTCGACATCACCGAACTCGCATCGACGGACGCCGGCAAGATCGCGATGATGGGCGGTGCCGCCGATATCATCCTTTCGGATTGGCTCTGGGTTTCGCGCGAGCGCAGCATGGGCGCGGATCTGACCTTCTATCCTTATTCGAGCACGCTCGGAGCCGTGATGGTGCCGCGGCAATCGACAATCAAGACTCTCGCCGATCTCGAAGGCAAGAAGATCGGCGTTGCCGGCGGGCCGCTCGACAAGAGCTGGCTGCTGTTGCAGGCCTTGGCGCGCAAGTCGAAGGTCGACCTCGAATCTCGGTCGACCATTCTTTATGGCGCGCCGCCGCTGCTGTTTCAAAAGGCCTTGCAGGGTGAAAGCGACGCGACGCTGAATTTCTGGAATTTCTGCGCCAATCTCGAAGCGCATGGCTTTCGCCGCCTCATTGGCATGGACGAGGTTGAAAGGGGCCTCGGTGCTTCGGCGCCCGTCGCCATGGTCGGCTATGTCTTTCATGATAGTTTTGCAAAAAAGCATCGTGACATGCTGCGGCGTTTCTTCGCGGTCACACGGCAGGCCATGGAGATTCTGGCGACGTCTCCGGGCGATTGGGAAAAGTTGGCGCCGCGCATCGGCGTGGGCGATGCGGCTGCATTGGCAATCTATCGCAAGCGCTATGTCGAGGGCATTCCGCAGCGGCCTGCCGCCGCGGATGAGGCCGATGCCGCCAAACTTTATCGGGTTTTGGAACAGGCCGGCGGCGCCAAGCTGGTCGGGCCTGGCAAGGAACTCG
>DAIESR010000140.1 GCA_027346205.1 Beijerinckiaceae bacterium | reverse complement strand
CCAAAGCGAAGCTGAGATCCTGGCCACGTTTCGCCGTGGTGCGTCTCGCGCGAATGTGACGCTGATCGAAGGCAACAAGGGTTTGCACGACGGGGTGGACCCCGCCGGGAGCGATTCCAGTGCCGCTCTCGCCAAGCTGCTTGGTGCACCGGTCGTTCTCGTCGTTGATGTCGTGGGGATGATGCGCGGCATTGCGCCATTGATTCTCGGCTATGCGGCATTCGATCCTCAGGTTCGGCTCGGCGGCGTGATCTTGAACAAAGTCGGGCTGGCGCGGCAGGAGCATAAGCTTCGTCAGGCGCTCGAGCGCTACACGGATGTGCCTGTGCTGGGCGCGATCGGCCGCGATGAGGCATTGAGCGTCGATGAGCGGCATCTGGGTCTGACGACGCCGGGTGAGACATCCGATCTCACCGAAACGATCGCACGTACGCGCGATGTCGTCGCGCGCGGCGTCGACCTCGATCGTTTGATGGGGATTGCCGACGCGGCTGGTCAGCCGGTCGGGCCAGTGCCGAGCAACGCCCCTGCTGTCGGCGATCTACGCATAGCAATAGCGCGGGATGCAGCCTTCGGATTTTATTACGCCGATGATTTCGAGGCGCTCGAGCGCGCTGGTGCGAAGCTCATCTTTTTCGACGCTCTGAAGGATGAGCGGCTGCCGCCAGCCGATGCGCTCTTTATCGGCGGGGGCTTTCCGGAAACGCAGGGCGCGGCGCTTGCCGCGAATGCGGCTTTGCGCGGGCAGGTGAGGGACGCGATCGCGGCGGGGCTCCCGACCTATGCCGAATGCGGCGGCCTGATGTATCTTACGCGATCGATCAGTTGGCGCGGACAGACTCACGAGATGGTCGGCGCTATTCCAGCCGACACTGTCGTGCGGGATCGTCCGCAAGGCCGTGGTCTCGTGATTTTGGAAGAGACGGCGGATGCGTTCTGGCCTCGGGAGGTCGGGACAAATGTGATCCATGCGCATGAATTCCATCATGCCGGGCTTGAGAATGTCGATCCCGCCTGCCGCTTCGCCTATCGCGTGCGGCGGGGCTTTGGGGTCGACGGAAAGCGCGACGGCATTGTCATCGGCAATGTGCTGGCGAGCTTCAGCCATTTGCGTGACACATCCAGGCATCATTGGGCGCACCGTTTCGTAGCCTTCATTCGGCAGACGCGAGAAGGCAGACATAAAGACCCGCTAATAAGCCGCCTGACGGCGGCGGAACAAGAATGGGGATCGGTTGATGGAGTACCGGCGCTGCTTTGAAGACGCGATCGCCCGGTTGAAGGCGGAGCGCCGTTATCGTGTGTTTGCGGAGATTGAGGGTGATGCCCGGCGATTTCCCCATGCGGTCTGGCATCGCGGGACTCACGTTTTGCAGAATGTCGTCATCTGGTGTTCGAACGATTATCTCGGCATGAGTACCAATAGCGATGTGATCGAGGCGATGAACAATGCCGCCGCGCGGCATGGAGTCGGCGCGGGTGGAACGCGCAATATTTCCGGCACCAATCATGCGCTCGTGCAGCTTGAAGCCGAGCTGGCGGATCTGCATGGCAAGGAGGCGGCGCTCGTCTTCACGTCCGGCTGGATCTCCAATCTCGCAGCTATCTCGACGATTGCCGACCTTTTGCCGAATTGCCTGATATTGTCGGACGAGCTTAATCACAATTCGATCATCGAAGGCACTAAGCGTTCCTCGTCTGAGCGCAAGATCTGGCGGCACAATGATCTCGCGCATCTCGAAGAGCTGCTCGTATCCGAGCCGCGCGAACGCGCCAAGCTGATCGTCTTCGAGAGTCTTTATTCGATGGATGGCGATATCGCTCCGATCGGGGCGATCTGCGATCTGGCCGAAAAATACGGCGCCATGACCTATGTCGATGAGGTTCATGCCGTCGGCTTGTATGGCGCTCACGGCGGCGGCATCGCCGAGCGCGACGGCCATATGTCTCGGCTCGACATTATAGAAGGCACGCTGGCCAAGGGCTTCGGAACGCTCGGCGGCTATATTGCTGCCAGCAAACCCGTCGTTGATGCGGTGCGCTCCTATGCATCTTCTTTCATCTTTACGACAGCATTGCCGCCGGCGGTCGCGGCTGCTGCTACCGAGGCTGTACGAATTGCCAAGAGGCGTCCCGATCTGCGCAGCGCGCTCGAACGCCAGGCTTGGCTGACCAAGCATGCGCTGTCGGCGGCCGGCCTGCCGGTGCAGAGCAATAGCTCGCATATCGTGCCGGTGATGGTGCGGGACGCCGCGCTTTGCCGTGCGGCGAGCGACATGTTGCTGGAGCGGCATGGCATCTATGTCGCGGCGATCAATTACCCGACTGTGGCGCGCGGCACCGAGCGTCTGCGCATCACGCCGACGCCACGACATACGGATGCGCATATCGGCGATTTGGTTGAGGCTTTGGTCGATGTATGGAAGACATTGGGTCTTTCTTTCGCCGAGCCGGGTGAGGTGGGGGTTTTGCATGCCGAAGGTGCCCGCTGCACCTATCCCGATTTGAAGCGGGCGGCAGAGTGAGCGGCGAAAACAGCTTGGATCTTTGAAAGGCCAGGGCAAGAAATCGATGGACCATCTGCCGATCTTTCTGGACGTCAAGGACAAGTGGGTCGCGGTCATTGGCGGCAGCATCGCCTCGGCGCGCAAGGCCGAAATGCTGCTGCGTGCCGGTGCGCAGGTGACAGTTTTCGCAGCACAGCTCGATGAAGAGTTCTCCGACTTGTGTGCGCATGCGGCCTTCGAACACTCGCGAAAAGAACCGCTGCAGCGGGAACTCCGTAGTTTCTTCCTGTGCTTTATCGCAACTGGAGACAGCCAGCGCGACGAGCACTTTCATGCTGTGGCGAAGCAATCGGGCGTGCTGGTCAATGTTGCAGATCGTCCGGACCTTTGCGACTTCGTCATGCCGTCCATTGTGGACCGGAGTCCCGTCGTTGTTGCAATTTCGACTGGAGGCGCTTCGCCCATACTTGGGCGCATGCTCAAAGCGCGGCTTGAAGCGTTGATTCCCGCAGCCTATGGGCGGCTTGCAAAATTTGTCGGGCAATTCCGAGCGCGCGTTGGCGAGGGCCTGTCGGACGCGAATGCACGTCGCCATTTTTGGGAGCGTGTGCTTGATGGCCCAGTTGCCGAAATGGTGCTCGCGGGCAATGAGCAGGCAGCCGAAGCGATGCTCGCTGGAGAAATTGATCGCGCCGCACAGGAGTCCGAAACGGACACGACCGGCGAAGTCTATCTCGTTGGGGGAGGGCCGGGGGATCCGGACCTTCTGACATTTCGCGCGCTGCGTCTCATGCAGAAGGCTGATGTCGTGCTCTATGATCGGCTGGTCGACCCGGCGATCGTCGATCTCGCCCGCCGCGACGCCGAACGGATCTATGTCGGCAAGCGCCGCAACGATCACACCTTACCACAAGAAGAGATCAGCGAATTGCTGGTTCGCCTTGCGCAAGAAGGCAAGCGGGTGCTGCGGCTGAAGGGTGGCGATCCTTTCATATTCGGGCGTGGCGGCGAGGAGATCGAAAAGCTCCTCGAGCATAATATTCCCTTCCAGGTTTGTCCTGGAATTACGGCAGCGGCGGGCTGTTCGGCCTATTCGGGCATACCGCTGACGCACCGCGATCATGCGCAATCCTGCGTTTTCGTCACTGGCCATGGCAAGGATGGGCCGATCGACCGCGACTGGAACGCGTTGCTGCGGCCAGGCCAGACTGTGGTGATCTATATGGGACTCGCGCAGCTCGACCGGTTGATGCAGGATTGCATGGCGCAGGGCGTCGATCCTGAGTTGCCGGCGGCGGTCATCGACAATGGCACCCGCGCCAACCAACGCGTTGTCACTGGCACGCTACGGACCCTGGCGGCGCTGGCGCGCGAGGCCAACCTACGCGGACCGACGATCATCATCATCGGCTCGGTCGTCACACTGCGTGATCGCCTCAATTGGTATGCAGCCGAGCGTGACGAGGCAATCGTAACGCATGAGAGCAGCTCGATCGGCGATTCCGGAGAGATGGGGCGACTCGACACAATCGACACGGAAGTATGGAGGGCGGCATGCTCACAAACGATGACGTTCTGATGGCGCTTGCCA
Organism: Beijerinckiaceae bacterium; assembly: GCA_027346205.1. Taxonomy (GTDB): domain Bacteria; phylum Pseudomonadota; class Alphaproteobacteria; order Rhizobiales; family Beijerinckiaceae; genus Methylovirgula. The sequence goes on along the minus strand of DAIESR010000140.1, from coordinate 1,995 downwards.
GTGTGGCTAGCCCCGACGGGAGCACGCCGCTCTCACAATCCGGTGCACTGTCCGGGATCAGCATCAAGGACGATCAAGTCTTCGTCGCGATTGCCGTCTCGCCGGAGGAGGTGGCAACGCTCGAAAGCATGCGCATGGAGGCCGAGGCCGCGATCAGGGCGATCCCCGGCGTCGGCTCGGCGCTCGTCATTCTGACGGCGGAAACGGATCGGGGGAACGGTCATGGCCATCCGCCGCATGGTGATCCAAAAGGTGCGGACCATCACCATGGCGCAGCGCCGCAGAGCAATGGTATCCCTGGCATCAAGCAGATCATTGCTGTGGCCTCCGGCAAGGGCGGCGTCGGCAAATCGACGACGGCTTGCAATCTGGCGCTCGGTCTTGCGCGCCTTGGCTTGAAGATCGGTGTGCTGGATGCCGATCTCTTTGGTCCCTCGATGCCACGTCTCTTCGGTCTCAATGGCCGACCGGATTTGTCCGCGGATGGTACGGCTCTGCAGCCACTCGAAAAATATGGCGTCAAAGTCATGTCGATCGGGTTTCTTGCCGAAGATGGCGCGGCGATCGTCTGGCGCGGGCCCATGGTCATGTCGGCATTGACGCAATTGCTGCGCGAAGTGGCCTGGGGTGAACTCGACGTTCTTGTCGTCGATATGCCGCCCGGCACTGGCGATGCGCAGCTGACCATGGCGCAGACTGTGCCTTTGGCCGGCGCGGTCATTGTTTCGACCCCGCAGGATCTCGCCCTCATCGATGCGCGCCGCGGTGTCGCCATGTTTCAGCAGGTCCGCGTCCCCTTGCTCGGTATCGTCGAGAACATGAGCTATTTCCTTTGCCCGCAATGTGGCGCGCGCTCCGATATTTTCGCTCATGGCGGTGCGCGCAAGGAATCCGAACGCCTCGGTGTTCCTTTCCTTGGCGAGGTGCCACTCGACATGGCCATACGCGAGACCTCCGATGATGGCCGGCCCATAGTCGTGAGCGCGCCCGAAAGCGCGCATGCGGCGGCTTATATGGCCATTGCTGAACGGGTTTGGGCCAAGCTTCAAGAGGATTCTGGTCGGACGCGGCGGACGCCGAGGATCGTTGTCGGGTGAGGGCCACGCGAAAAGGATGACGGTATGGAGATGGGTGACGAAAAGACCGAATCCACAGATTGGCCGAGCGAGATCCGTGTCAACGATCGCGGCCGCAGTCTGTCGATCAAGTTCGAAGGCGGTGCTGCGTTCACGCTCTTGGCCGAGGTGTTGCGGTTCGCAATTCCAAGCGTCGAGCCGCTACGGGCTGAGCGGGAAGACATGCGCGGCATCGCCATCGTCGGTGTTGAGCCTGTCGGCAATTATGCGGTGCAGCTTGCTTTCAATGACGGGCACAAGTCGGGGATCTACAGCTGGGAGCTGCTTCACGACTTGGCGTCGTCGCACTGAACAGTGTTGTTTAAAAACTGACACGGGGAGACGTCATGGCATTTGAGTTCGATGGTAAAGCGGTCGAGACGACCGCAAGCGGCTATCTGGTCGATCAAGAAGATTGGACCAAGGCATTGGCCGAATATTTGGCCGGTCTTGAAAGCATCACGCTCACCGATCGCCATTGGGACGTGATCGACTATCTGCGTTCCGAATATTTCGACAATAACCAAAGCACGCCGAATACGCGCACCATTCTCAAGGCAATGTCCGAGCGATGGAACGAAAAGGTCGATCAGAAGACGCTCTATGATCTCTTCCCGCTTGATCCGTCGAAGCAGGGCGGGCGCATCGCTGGATTGCCTGAGAGCCGCCGAAAGGGCGGCTATTAAAGGGCCGAGCAATGCTTGCTCGTTGACCGCTGGAGATGCGCATATGGACTCGAGCCTGTGCGTGTCTCCTGGTTCATCGGCTTTGTCGCCGGCATCATTGCTTTTTCGCGCTAGAGCGGGATGAGGAAAAGTGGGAACCGGTTTTCCGGCGCAATCAAGTTCATGCAGATTGCGTAAACTTATCTGCCTATCCC
>DAIESR010000123.1 GCA_027346205.1 Beijerinckiaceae bacterium | reverse complement strand
GCGACAGCTCCCGCGATATCAAGGCGCATACGCTGAGCTTTCTTGACCTCTATCTTGAAGCCTATGAGAAGAAGGTCATAGAGGCTGGCGGCATCGTTCATTGGGCGCGCACCGCCGAAGAGGCGAATAGAATCATCCTCGACATCTGCAAGAGCCATGGTGCGAAGAGCGTCACCAAAGGCAAGTCGATGCTGACCGAGGAGATCGGCCTCAATGAAGCGCTTTCGGCGCAGGGCATCACGCCGGTCGAGACCGATCTCGGCGAATATATCATCCAGCTTCGTCATGAAATGCCGTCGCATATCATCGCGCCGGCCGTGCATCTTACCAAGGATCAGATCGAGGCCGATTTCCGCCGCACGCATGACAAGCTACCCGCCTCGCGCGATCTCACCGAACCGACAGCGCTGCTGGCGGAAGCGCGTGCCGTGCTGCGCGAAAAATTCCTCGCCGCCGACATAGGCATCACCGGCGCCAATTTCCTCGTGGCGGAAACGGGGACTTCGATCATCGTCACCAATGAGGGCAATGGCGATCTCACCCAGACCTTGCCGCCGGTGCATATCGTCCTCGCCTCGATCGAGAAGGTCGTCCCGACGCTCGAAGACGTGTCGCAGCTTCTGCGCGTGCTCGCGCGCTCGGCGACGGGCCAGGACATGTCGGTCTATACGACTCTGTCGACCGGCCCGCGCCGCGCCGACGATCCAGATGGGCCGCGGGAGTATCATGTCGTCATCCTCGACAATGGCCGCTCGTCCATGCTCGGCACGGATTTCGCCGAGATGCTCCGCTGCATCCGCTGTGGCGCCTGCCTCAACCATTGTCCGGTCTATCAGGCCGTCGGCGGCCATGCCTATGGCTGGGTCTATCCGGGGCCGATGGGGGCCGTGCTGACGCCGAGCCTCATCGGCATCGACAAAAGCGCGCCTTTGCCCAATGCCTCGACCTTTTGCGGGGCCTGCGAAAGCGTCTGCCCGGTCCGTATTCCTCTGCCGAAATTGATGCGGCATTGGCGCGAGCGCCAGACCGAGCGCGGCCTCATATCTTTGTCGCAACGTCTGGGCTTGAGCGTCTGGGGATTTTTCGCCAAGCGCCCGAGCCTCTATCGACCGGCGACGCGGCTTGCGATGCAGATGCTCGCCTGGTTCGGCCGCGTGGATGGGCGCTTTGCGCATCTGCCCTTGGCCGAAGGCTGGACGGCGAGCCGCGATTTCCCGGCACCCGAAGGCGATACATTTCAGGCATTGTGGCGCAGGAGAATGCGCGGGAGATCAAGCACGGCTTCTGTTTCCGAGTCCGCGCGTTCGCCTGCGACGCATAGAGAGGCGGAATGACTTCGCGCTCCGACATTTTCGCTGACATCCGCCGCGCGCTTCATGTGACGGGAGCCGAGGCACCGCGCCGCCGCGCGGTCGAAGACCGGCTCGATCATGCGCCGAAAGGCGTGATCCCTACGCGCGGTCAAGGCGATGTGACAGCGCGCATCGCGCTGTTTCGCGACGAGGTCGAACGCGTGTCGGCAAGTGTCGCCGAGGTCGATGTCGGTTCTGATGTGCCGGGTGCGATCGCAACCTATCTGCGTGAGCGAGGCTTGCCGACAAAGATCCGTATGGGCGCTGATCCGCATCTTGCCGCGATGCCTTGGGCGACAACCGACATCGAAGTTTTGAACGGACGTGCGGAGCCAAGCGATCGCGTCTGCGTCAGCCAGGCCTTCGGCGCGGTCGCTGAGACAGGAACGCTGGTTCTCGTCTCGGGCCAAGACAATCCGACCACGCTCAACTTTCTGCCCGATACTCATATTGTCGTTCTAGGAGCACGAGACATCGTCGGCGATTATGAACGCATCTGGCAGAAGCTGCGCGCGGCCTATGGCAAGGGGCTGATGCCGCGGGTGGTGAATTTCATCACCGGCCCGTCGCGTTCCGCGGACATCGGCCATTCTTTGCTGCTCGGCGCGCATGGCCCGCGCATGCTGCATATCATCGTCATCGGCGAGGGATAATGCGCGCTTCGCTTCAGGCTTCCTGATTGGGAAGCATTAAGGTGAACCCAATCCGAAGCATCATCGGCTCATCCCGTACTCCAGACGCGGGGACGCCGCATGCCGGCCATCTTGCAGGCCTGCTGCACGTAGCCATACGGAAAGAGCTCGAACAAACGGTTGCGTCCAGCGCCGTGCGTCTCGGTCAGATGACGGATCACGAAACGAGCATCGGGAGCGACGTGATGTTGTGCCAGGAAGTCGCGCATGAAGCGCAGCACGGACCAGTGTTCTTCCGTCAAATTGATGTTTTCGCGTCGGGCGATTTCAAGCGCCCATGCTTCGTTCCAGTCGTCGGGGTTGACCAGGTAGCCTTCGTTGTCGAGTTCCAGAATGGACATGCGACTTACCCTCCGTTTCTTTACGCTTGTGACGAGCGTCGTGGATAGGTGCGTAACCTCAACCCTCACCTAGACTGTTTGATACGCGTCCAGGCGATACCTTTAAGACTGCATCGGACCAAAATTTCGTGGCTGCTTATAATAGGTATTTACAATACATATTTAACATGTACAAATAAGCATATCAAGTACCAATTCAGGCGAAAAGCATGCGTCTCACGACATTCACCGACTTCGGTTTGCGGGCGCTCGTGCGATTGGCGGCCGATCCCATGCGGACTTTCACGACCGCCGAGATCGCGACGACATTTTCGATATCGCGCAATCACCTTACGAAGGTCGTCCACGACCTTGCCAACGCCGGGTTTGTCGTTACGCAACGTGGTGCGGGCGGCGGCTTTCGTCTCGCCCGGCCTCCAGAAAAGATCTTCATTGGGGAGGTCGTCAGATTGCTGGAGCGAGATCAAGCACTGGTGGAGTGCTTCCGCGCGGATGGAGGCGCTTGTCTGCTCACACCGCAATGCCGCCTCAAGGCGCGGCTCGCTGCCGCGCGCGAGGCTTTCCTTCGTGAACTTGACGCGACAACGCTTGCCGAATGCATTTACCCCGGCGCTTTCCAAAAAATCCCGGCCAGGAAGAAGAAGACGGCGGCGTGATTGCGGCCGCAGCGACCTGCGCGGCGGGGTCGCCGCGCACCGGCATATCCTGCCACCGCCTTAAAACTTAAGCCGACAATGGATCGCGCGACAGCAGTCGGGCAGGCGGAAAGGCGACCTCGACCATAGTCCCCTCGTTCTTCTTGCTCTTGATCGAGAAGAAGGCGCGATTGGCCTCGACGAGCGCTTTGGTCAAAGGCAGGCCGAGTCCGGTGCCGTCGGTCTGCCGCGACGTTGCGAGCTGGCGGAAGGGTTCGAGCGCCGTTTCGATGTCGGTTTCCGACATGCCTATGCCCGTGTCGCGAATGCGGACCACGGCGTGACCGTCATCGGAAAGCGCGGTCGCGACGATGACTTGGCCGCCGGGCTCATTGAACTTCACCGCATTGGACAGAAGATTGAGAGTGATCTGCCGTAGCGAACGCTCGTCGGCCAAGATCTTCGGCAGATGCGGCGCAAGCGCGAGGCGCATGATCACGCGCTCGCGATTGGCCTGCGGCTACATGATCGCCACGCATTCGGAAATCACTCGATTGATGTCGACCGCCGCGAAATCGAGATCCATGCGGCCTGCCTCGATCTTGGAGAGATCGAGGAGATCATTGACGAGGCTCATCACATGCGCGCCCGACGAATGGATGTCCTTCAGATAGTCGCGATAGCGCTCATTTCCGATCGGCCCGAAACGTTCCTCCATGATGACTTCGGTAAAGCCGAGTATGGCGTTGAGCGGTGTGCGGACCTCATGGCTCACCTTGGCAAGGAAGTCGGACTTCAAGGCGCTCGCGCGCTCGGCTTCCCGCCGCGCGGCATCGAGTTCCTGTTCGACCTTCTTCCAATGGGTCATGTCGCGCAGCAGCGCGCAGAATTTCTGCTCCGCCGCGCCGCCGCCACTGATTCTGCCGAGCGTCAAGAAGAGTGGAATTGCGCCGCCTTGCCGGGCCTTGCCGATGATCTCCCGCCCATCATTGAGCAGGCTCGCGACACCATTCGATTGCAGTCCTTCGAAATAGTCGCGCGCTTTCGCCTGGCTTTCCTGTGCGACGAGAATAGTAAAGGGCTGGCCCACCACATAGCTCTGGTCATAGCCGAACAGGGCTTGGCCCGAGCGGTTGAGGGCTAGGATGCGGCCTTGCGAATCGATGAGGGCGAGGCCGTCCGTCGCCGTATCGAGAATGGCATTCAACTCGCCGGCCTCGACTTTCAGTGCGCGCACTTCGGCCCCGAGCTTGGCGTTCAGCTCCTTCTCCTCGTTCTGACGCAAGGTGAGAAGCGTTGCCGGCAATCCATCCCATGCGATCGTCTGCATCTGGACGCGAACCGCGGCGATTTCGCCCGTTGCTGTCCGCAGGCCGATCGTTTCGCTGCCGGGAGATGGCGGCTGCGCGAAGGTCCGCGCCATGCCGCCTGCTGCATGAAAGGCATCTTCATCGGCATAGCCGAGGAGGTCGAGCAGATAGCGATTGGCATAGATCGGTACATGATCTCGGCTGACGAGAATGCCGACGCCGAGCCGATCGAAAATCGTCGCGGCATTGCGACCGAGTTCGACCGCGAAGGATGCAGCAGCTGCAGATATTTCTTTGGGCGCCTCGGCCTCGGCGGCCGTCGCAACCTCCGGCGTGATCGGCGTGGTCGTTTCTTCTGTGGCTTCGGGCACAGCAGTCGCCGCTTCCTCGGCGAGCGCGGCGGCGATTTGGCGAAAGGCCGTCTCCTCCTCATCGGAAAGCGGCCCGAGTTCTTTTACGTGTCGATCGTGCAAAATGGGCTTCGCCGAAACTTCGCCGGCGCCTGATTTTGCCATGGGCCCGAAGGCGCGCAAGGGGATGACATTATCGATGACCGGCCGTTGCTCTGCGACAGCCGGGGCGGGCGCTGCCATGAAGTCACACGGCTCCGCTGCGACGAGGCGGTCGATCTGAATGACGCCGAAGCCACGATAGCCGTCGAAATTGCGCGCGCGATCAAAGGCGGGCAGGCCGCCGAGAGCCACTGGCACGGCAGCGGCGGCGCCCGCGATCGGCCACAAGACCTCGATGCCGCTGAACGTCTCTTTCTTGGCAAATGCCCGGCCGAGATTGCCGTCCGGTTCGCGCTCGAGATATTTGGCCACATCGCCGAAATCGCGTCCGAGCAGATCGGCAGCGGCCGCGCCGACGACTTCGGCGAGCGGCGGCGTGATCTCGGTGATTTTGTCCGTGGCATCGGTGCGCCAGAGAAACCGGACCGTCTTGCGATCGGGCAGGCGGGTGGCAAGGTGAGCCCTGATCTCATCCGTGGGCACGATGGCGGTCGGCGTGGCCGGCGGTTCGGGCATCTCGATGGCACCCACCATGGACACGACCGATGGCGAGACGGCCTGCCGTCCTGCCTTCACGCCGAGGGCTGCCGCGACCAGCCAGGGCTCGTCTTGGCCGATCGCGCATTTGCGGCACAGAAAGGTGATGGTTTCCGAGACGGGGCCGAAAAAGAAGCGCAGGCGCTCGAGGCGCGGGCCGGAATCGGTCGGCAGGCTCCGTGCGAGTTCGGTGAGGCGCCGGGCGCCGGGGTCGCCGGCCTCGAAGAGCCGAGCCGACATCGCATCGAGATCAGTGACGCCGAACAGCGCGAGCATGGCTTGGCTCGCGAAGGCTACGCGGCCACGCCCATTGGCGTCAGCTGCTCGAATGGCGAGAAATGGAAGCGCGTCGCTACTTACGAGCGACAGAGCATTAAGTGCGTTTTCAACGTCCTGACGGCTGACGCCGGATTCGGAGCAATAGGAAATCATAGCGGCAGAGGCTTTCTTCCGGTCGCTTGGTCAGGCCTCCTCCGCCGCCACGGGTAGCCTTAATGAAAACCTAACCGTCGCCTGCGGCGCGGTCTACAATTCGTTTCTCATGTCCCCGCAATTAGATGAATTCATCGTTAACGTGTTTCAACTCACAATTAACTTTTTCTCGGGGGCCGCGCGGGGCGCATGGAGAGTGTTCGGCCGGTCGTATCGAAACCGACGCTCCTATTTACCTATCCGTGCCGGCATTTCGGCCTCATATGCCGTAACTCGACGGCCGTCGGGCGGTGAGGAGGGGTCAGACGATCTGCAGCGTCAAGTCACCGCGATCGGCATGGCATGGCGATCGCTCGGCGTGGGAGGGCTTTCTTTCGTCTCTACAAGCTCTTGCATTCATGAGACGATCAACATAGTTTCCGCCGACATAAACCGGGCCGCCATAGCTCAGTTGGTTAGAGCGCTAGATTGTGGATCTAGAGGTCCCCCGTTCGAGCCGGGGTGGCGGTACCATCGCAGCATGATCACGTGCAGCATGATCACGAAAAATTGCAGCCTTTTCAGGCAGAATCATGCGCTAAAATAATTCTTCAAACAGGACAAAGATGGCGAGCGGGTGTGCGATCGAAGCTCATGCACGCCCGCGCCAATGAGCGAGCCCTAACGACAAATGGACGCACAGGTTGAAGCGCCGTATCGCTCCGATACGGGCGAAACGACAATTTTCGCCATGCTGGCGGCGCTGAGCTTCGCGCATGTGCTGAACGACACGGTTCAGTCGCTTCTTCCGGCGATCTATCCGATCATCAAGGCCTCGTTCGCGCTCGATTTCGGCCAGATCGGGTTGATCACCCTCGCTTTTCAGCTTACCGCTTCATTGTTGCAGCCCTTCGTCGGCCTCTATACCGACAGGCATCCGAAGCCCTATTCATTGGCCGCCGGCATGGGAGTCACGCTGTGCGGCCTGCTTCTGCTGTCGGTCGCGGATCATTTCATGCTGCTTATGGCGGCGGCTTCGCTGATCGGCGTCGGTTCTTCGGTCTTCCCTCCCGAGGCTTCGCGCGTCGCGCGCATGGCCTCGGGCGGCCAGCATGGGCTTGCGCAATCCATGTTTCAGGTTGGCGGCAGTCTCGGCGCTGCGACCGGCCCGCTGCTCGCTGCCTTCATCGTCGTGCCGCATGGCCAGAAGTCGATTGCCTTTCTGGCGCTCGTACCGCTTCTCGCCATGGGCCTTCTCTTGACCATCGGGCATTGGTATGCGCGGCAATTGGCGGCAAAGCGTCCGCGCCCGCATGGCAAGCTGCATCTCGAAGGGCTCGGGCGCCGGCAGGTCGTCGTGGCGATCCTCATCCTGCTCGCGCTGGTTTTCTCGAAATTCTTCTATCTGGCGAGCCTCAGCAGCTATTACACTTTCTATCTGATTCAGCGGTTCGGCGTTTCAGTTCCGCATGCGCAGGTCTTCCTCTTCCTTTTTCTTGGCGCCTCGGCACTGGGCACTTTCCTCGGTGGCCCGCTCGGCGATCGGATCGGTCGGCGCTATGTGATCTTCGGATCGATCCTCGGGGTGCTGCCTTTCACCCTCGCGCTGCCCTATGCCAATCTTTTCTTCACCGCTGTGCTGACGGTGACCATCGGCCTCATCCTTTCATCGGCCTTCGCCGCGATTCTCGTCTATGCGCAGGAGCTGCTGCCGGGTCGCGTCGGCACCGTCTCGGGGCTTTTCTTCGGCTTTGCTTTCGGCATGGGGGGATTGGGCGCGGCGTTGCTGGGCATGCTCGCTGACAAGACGAGCATCGCCTTCGTCTATCATCTGACCGCTTTTCTGCAGGCAATCGGGCTTTTGGCTTATTTCCTGCCCAAACGGCTGCCGCAATAGAGCGACGGTGGCCTGAAGGTCCGCCCCACTTCTGGCTCGGATGTTAATCCCGCAGCGAACCGACGATGCCGCGGTTCGTGACGACGATCCAGCCGCCGCGGCCGTGCTCGATCGATTTGACCGTGCCTGCGCCAGGGATGGTTTCGCCGCGCATCACTTCGATGGCGCCAGTGGGCCCATCCACGAGCGCCACGCCGCGATAGACGTCGCGAACCACCCAATCAGAGAGCAATTGCAGCTTCTTCTTCGGCTCGGGCGCCGGCCCCAGGGGCTGCGCCTGGCCTTGCGGTAAGGCAGGCGGCGTGGCCAGAGCGACTTCGGCCGGACGTGGTGGTGCGGCGCGTGCGATCATGCCTGTTGCCACTGGAGCCGCCGCCTTAGGTTCGATGTGATTCGCCTTCGCGACTGGTTGCGGTTGCTGCAGCTTCGCTTCGTCCTGCTGCAGGCGGTCGAGTCTGGCCGTGACCTGCGCCATCGAGGCATGCGTCTCCGTCTTCGCGGCGTCGAGGCTCGCTTTCAGACCGTCCAAGCCTTTTTTCAGGCTGCGCAATTCCTCGGGCGTCTTTGTCTGCACGGCAATGCGCATGGAATCGAACCGGATTTCGAGCCTGTGGATCTCGTCGCTCAATTTCTTGTTGAGGCGACGCATCTCGTTGCGCTCGTTATCTGCTTGCGCGATTTGCACTGCGTTCGGCGCTGGGCTCATTGCATGATTGACGGGTGCCGCGATTCCGAAAAACCGGCCGCCGGTCGCAACCCCGACGCCAAAGAGGCAGAAGCCGAGCGCGGCCGGAGCGGCATAACGGAGCCAGCCTTCCTTGATCCACGGGCGCGACATGCGATCAGCGGCGTCATTTGCGGCAAAGTGCTCGTTGGAAGACTGACCGTCCGTGTTTCGCGTCACCGGCGGAATGAGTATGAGGGAAGTGCCTGGTTGCGCGGTCGCGCTGGACGCATCCTTTGCATTCTTTTCGGCTTCGCCTTCGGCTCGAGACGATCCAGGGCTGATCACTTGGCCGTCGAGCGGACCTATTGCCGGGCCTTGCGCCGCATTGGCCGTAGTTTCGGCCTTCGCCGCATCCGACTTTGTTTCGTCTGGAGCCGAGGCGGCAGCTTCTGTCTGTCCGGGAGCATCCTTCGTGCCGTCGCGTTCGGAGCTGGAAGGGTCGCGGGCCTTGTCGTCGGAGGAAAAGTCCATGTCTCGGCATCCACCACAAGGTTAAAGTTGCGTTACAGATTGGCGCCTATTTTGTTAATAGCTTGTTAAAATCGCAGCATTTCAAGGCGGGGGCGAGGCGATCTTGGGGCCGAGGGGCAGCAAGCCGCGCTCCGGCGCGAAGGGACCGCCGCGTTTCGGCCCGCATTTTCCTTGGGCTTGCATTCCCCCTATGTCTGAAACTTTGAAGGAAGACCCATGCGCGTCGACGGCAAGCCTTATCGAACCATCTGGGCCGCGGACCCTGCCGGTCCGGTCTCGATCATCGATCAGACGCGCCTGCCGCATGAATTCGCGGTGGTCGATCTCGCGACAATGGCTGAAGCGGCGAAGGCGATCAAGCATATGCTGGTGCGCGGCGCGCCGCTCATCGGCGTCACGGCCGCCTATGGCCTTGCTCTTGCCATGCGCGACGACCCTTCTGATGCCAATCTCGCGACGGCCTCCGCCGCGCTTCTCGCGACTCGCCCGACAGCGATCAATCTCGCCTGGGCGCTCGCGACCATGCAAGCGCATCTTCTGCCGCTTGCGCCCCAGGTGCGCGCCGCAGCCGCCTTCGCCCGCGCCGCTGAACTCGCGGAGGAAGATGTGATGCTCTGTGCCGCGATCGGCGATCACGGGCTCGCTCTGATCCGCAAGATCGCCGACACAAAGGCCGGCGCTCCGGTCAATATCCTCACCCATTGCAACGCAGGTTGGCTCGCTACGGTCGATTGGGGAACCGCGACGGCGCCGATCTATAAGGCGCATGAGGCCGGTCTGGCCATGCATGTCTTCGTCGACGAGACGCGGCCGCGCAATCAGGGCGCCTCGCTCACTGCCTGGGAACTCGGCCAGCACGGTATTGCGCATCATGTCATCGTCGATAATGCCGGCGGCCATTTGATGCAGCATGGCGCAATCGATCTCGTCATCGTGGGGACCGATCGCACGACGGCCACCGGCGATGTCTGCAACAAGATTGGCACCTATCTCAAGGCACTGGCGGCCAAGGACAATGGCGTGCCCTTTTTCGTCGCCGCGCCATCGCCTTCGATCGATTTTGCTGTCTTCGATGGAGTCAAGGAGATCCCGATCGAAGAACGCGGCGAAGAGGAGGTCAGCTTCATGCAGGGGATGATGGCGGATGGTCGGATCGAACGTGTCCGCGTGACGCCGCATGCGAGCCCCGCGGCCAATCCCGCCTTTGACGTGACGCCCGCGCGGCTCGTCACCGGCCTCATCACCGAACGCGGCATCCTCGCCGCCAATCAAGAAGCGCTTGCCGCAGCCTTTCCCGAGCGCATTCTT
>DAIESR010000116.1 GCA_027346205.1 Beijerinckiaceae bacterium | reverse complement strand
GCGACCAACCGGCAGAGTTTTGAGCATGAGGGGATACTCTCCGGGATCGCCAACGCCGAGAGGCTTGTGGCTGAGAACCGGAAATTCGAAGCCTTGAAGACGATCCGCGCATTGCTGCCGATCGAAGCCGAGTCGATCGGGAAACCCAAGACGTGCGAACCGGAAGAAGCGGCTTAAGGAGATGGCCCTATGACAGTTAATCCTACGTCTTCGGCAACGGCGAACTCGGCCGTTGCAACCAGCTCAGCGGCGGCGTCCAGCGGGACCACCGCGGTAAAGGCGGCGACCGTCAACTACAATCAGTTTTTGCAGCTCTTGGTGGCAGAGCTGAAGAATCAGGATCCGACTTCGCCGACCGACCCGACTCAATATATGAGCCAATTGGCGTCCTTTTCTTCGGTCGAACAGCAAATTCAGACGAACTCGAAGCTTGACACGCTGCTCACCTCTTCAGCGTTATCGCAAGCCGAATCATTGATTGGCCGAAACATCGCGTCGGCCGACGGATCGGCGAGTGGGACCGTCATGTCCATCACTTTATCCTCGGGCGGAGCGGTCAGTGCGAATTTGAGCGATGGTAGCACTGTGGCGCTCTCTCAGGGAAGCAGCGCTGCGACATCGGCAAAATTGAGCGATGGGTCGACCTTTAGTTTGCCGACCGGCATTATCATTAGGTGACCATGAACGAAGCGGACGCTCTCGAGCTTGCACGCTCGGCGATTTGGACGGTCCTGGTCGTGTCTGGACCGGCCGTGGGTGCGGCGATGATCGTCGGCATCATCATCGCGCTTTTTCAGGCATTGACCCAAATTCAAGAAATGACGCTGACCTTTGTTCCGAAGATCATCGTCGTGCTGGCTGTCCTGACAATTGGCGCCTCCTTCATCGGCAGTCAGGTGTATGTGTTCACCGAACAGGTCTATTCCCGGATCGAAAAGGGTTATTGACCGTTATCGGCCGCCGCTACGGCCATTTTCGCGCAAGGTTTTGGCTTCACTTTACGCTCGGTAAGCATGAGATCGCGACCTGCCGCTGTGAGCCCCGCTCGAAGGCCCTCGGCATTGACAGTGGCGCACCTGATAGCCGCGTCGTCCATGGCGCATAAAGCCGATCTGCGGAGAAGGGTCGATTCATGGCGGGAGTAGCTGCCGGCGCGCCGGGTTTGACGGAGCGCAAGGGATCGAGGGATGTTGCCTTTGCCGCTGGCATCATAGCAATCCTCGCGATCTTCTTTCTGCCGATCCCCGCTTTCTGTATCGACATTGGGCTCGCGTTCTCGATCGCTCTGTCCGTGCTGATCCTCATGGTCGCGTTATGGATTCAGCGGCCCTTGGACTTCTCATCATTTCCCACGGTTCTGCTGGTCGCGACCTTGCTGCGCCTGTCGCTTAACATTGCGACGACACGACTGATTCTTTCGAACGGGCCGGAAGGAACGAACGCAGCCGGCTACATTATCGGTGGCTTCGCCAAGCTGGTGATGGGTGGCGATTTCGTCATCGGTCTCATTGTTTTCGCTATTCTGATCACCGTCAATTTTGTCGTCATTACAAAGGGCGCGACTCGTATCGCGGAAGTTGGCGCGCGTTTCACGCTCGATGCCATTCCAGGCAAGCAGATGGCCATAGACGCCGATCTTCATGCCGGCGTGATCGATGAAAAAGAGGCGCAAACTCGGCGGCGCGAGCTTGAGGAAGAGAGCTCTTTCTTCGGCTCCATGGACGGCGCGTCGAAATTCGTGCGCGGCGATGCGATCGCCGGTCTCATTATTTTGGCGGTGAATATCTTCGGTGGCATAGTCATTGGCGCAACGCGGCATAATATGCCTTTGGCCCAGGCTACCGATGTCTTTACCAAGCTGTCGGTCGGCGATGGTCTCGTCTCGCAGATCCCGTCTCTCATCGTCTCGCTTGCTGCTGGCCTTCTGGTCTCGAAAGGCGGCACCAGAGGCTCCGCCGAGCAGGCCGTTCTCGGGCAGCTCGTCAAATATCCTAAGGCGTTGTTCGTCGCGGCGCTTTTGTTATTAGGCTTGGCGATCGTTCCGGGCTTGCCGTTTTTTCCTTTCGCGCTGTTCGGCGCCATTCTCGGTTTTGTCGGTTACGCCGTGCCGGCACGGCTTGCACGGGAGCAGGCGGAGCAGCAGGCTCGTGCCGCGGCAGTGGAACTGCAAGCGCAAAAGGAAGCGAAGGAATCGGTCAAGGAGTCGCTGAAATCAGTCGAGATCGAACTTTGTCTCGGCAAGCAGCTTTCTTCCAAATTGCTTCTCGCCCAAGGCGAACTCACGCATCGGGTCACCAAGATGCGGCGCAAATTCGCGCAGCAATATGGATTCGTCGTCCCGGATATCAAAGTCACCGATAGCCTTTCCGTGCCGGCCAAGTCCTATCAGATCAAGATTCATGGTGCCGTCGTTGCGTCTCATGAATTGAACCTCGGCCATTTGCTCGTCGTGACAGGGGATGGGCGGAAGCCGGATCTTCCTGGAGAAGAGGGTCGGGAGCCTGCCTTCGGCATGAAGGCCATGTGGATTTCGGATGCCTATGCGAATGAACTCAAACGGCTGGGCTTCCGCGCGGTCGACAGCATGTCGGTCCTCCTCACCCATTTGAGCGCGGTCATCCGCAACAATCTCGCGCAGCTTCTTTCCTATAAGGACATGCGGGTTCTGCTCGATCGGCTCGGTCCTGAATATAAGCGGCTGCTCGACGACATCTGTCCGTCGCAGATTTCCTATTCAGGCTTGCAGGCAGTCTTGAAGCTGTTGCTGGCCGAACGCGTCTCGATCCGCAATCTGCATTTGATCCTAGAGGCGGTGGCGGAGATCGCCCCGCATGTCCGGCGCGCCGAACAGGTGACCGAACATGTACGAATGCGCATCGCGCAGCAGATATGCGGCGATCTAATAGACGATGGCGTGCTGAAAGTGCTGCGTCTCGGCAGTCGCTGGGATCTCGCCTTTCATCAATCCCTCAAGCGAGATGTCAAAGGCGATATCATCGAGTTCGATCTTGATCCGACCATGGTCGAGCAATTTGGTGTCGATGCTTCGAAAGCCATTCGCGAGCGGATGGACAAGGGCCATTCCTTCGTGCTGGTGACGACACCGGAAGCGCGGCCTTATGTGCGCATGGTCGTGGAACGACTCTTCGCGACGCTGCCCGTCTTGTCGCATCTTGAGATCGCCCGTGGCGTCGAGATCCAATCGCTGGGTGCGATTTCGTGAATGCGATCGGTTCCGACACCGTCCTTTCCGCCTTCGTCCTTTTCTGTCGTATTGGCGCCTGTCTGATGTTGATGCCCGGCTTTTCGAGTCCGCGCATTCCGACAATGGTCAGATTGTTCCTCGCCGTTGCTATTACGCTCGCTTTCGTGCCGCTTCTTGGTCCAAATGTCGAGAAGGTGATTGACAAGGCTGCTCCCTTCACCCTGTTGCGCGTCATCGTCACGGAGTCCTTGATCGGCGGGATGATAGGTTTCATGGGACAGATCTTCTTCGCGGGACTTGAAACGTTGGGAACCGCGATTGCGCAGGAGATCGGTCTATCCAATGCGCTCGGTGTACCGATCAATGAGTCCGAACCTCTTCCTACCGTCGCGTCGCTGTTGACTTTCCTGGCCACGACCTTGCTGTTCGTTACGAATCTGCATTGGGAGATATTGCGAGGCATCGTCGCCTCCTATCGCGCTTTGCCGATCACGGGCGGCTTTTCGGCGCAATTCGGGCTGATCGAGATTGTCGACACACTCGGCAAGGCTTTTCTCCTATCATTGCGCATCGCGAGCCCTTTCATCGTCTTCGCGATCATCGTCAATCTGGGCATTGGTCTCGCAAACAGGCTGACGCCACAAATACCCGTCTATTTCATCGTCGCGCCTTTCGTCGTCTTTGGCGGCCTGGTGCTTTTCTACTTTACGTTCAGACAGCTGCTTGAGGTTTTCATGGCCGGGTTCTCCGCCTGGCTCACGAACGGATAAGGGACGATGCGGCAGCGTCTGAAATCATTGCAGCGTCTTTCCGCTGTGCAAAAGGACATGCACCGCTTGGCCGAATGGCGCTTTGCTGCACTTGAACGGCAGCTCGACACCCTGCAGAAGGAACGTGATCGCCTCGTCTCCTATCTCGACGACGACCGGCTTTTTACGCTCGCCTACACCACGACCATCGTCGAACGATTGCGGGTACTCGAGGAGACCAAGCGGCAGGTTATACAGGCGCGTGACGAA
Source organism: Beijerinckiaceae bacterium (assembly GCA_027346205.1). Classification (GTDB taxonomy): domain Bacteria; phylum Pseudomonadota; class Alphaproteobacteria; order Rhizobiales; family Beijerinckiaceae; genus Methylovirgula. The sequence goes on along the minus strand of DAIESR010000116.1, from coordinate 5,051 downwards.
CAGCGGCTTATTCTCCTCCAGAATTCGCGGCGGATGGGGCAGATCGCTCATGCCGCGGCGGCCGTTGCCGACCAATGCCGGCGCAGCGAGGAAAGGCGCGAGCTCGATGCCGCCATCGAAGCTGCGCTCAACCGTCAACGCGCAAGCTTCCGGTAAGCTCGGTGCCGCATTCTGGCGCCATATTTCTTCGAGATATCGGGCGCGATCGAACCAGCTTCGCATCGTAAAGCGCTGGAGATAGAAGCAAAGAGCCTGACGTGATCCATCCGCGCGCCATCCATGCAGGTGGGTTCTAGAGCATTTTCAGCAAAAGTGGATACCGGTTTTGCGTCCGAAAATGCTCTAACTCTTTGGATGAGAGTGTTTTCTTTCCGACCGGATGAGTCCATCCGATCGGAAAGAAAACGCTTTAGTACTCGCCGTCAAGGACATTGAAATTGTCCAAGAAAGGCTTGTCGACTTTCAGGTGGTGGGGTTCAGGCTTTCGGACGTGATGGTCTCTCGCGAGGCTTCTCTCATGTTTCGGGTTGTTGTTTCAATGCGTGATCTGCCGCGAAAGCCTTGCGGCTTTTTGCGATCATGCTTCGAGGGACGAATGCCGTGTCGATCAAGCCACCCTCCGACTTGCTCCTCGATGTTGCGCGAGCCGCCGATCCTGCGACCTCTGCCGCCGCTGCGGCGCGGCTCACAAGGATCTCTGCGGAAGCTGGCAAGTCCGGTGTCAACTTTTCGGAAGTGCTGAATGGAGTCGAGGCGCCGCAGCCGACCCAGATGAGTTCGGTCACGCAACAGGCCGGCGTGGCGATGCCCTTTCTTCATAGCTCGCGGATCAACGCCGATAAAAAGGCCTATCAGGGGCTTGAAGCTCTGCTCCTGCAAAATCTCGTCGAGACCATGCTGCCGAAAAACAGCGATCTCTTCGGCGAAGGTAGCGCAGGTATGATTTGGCGTTCGATGCTGGCGCGCGAGTTGGGCACCGATCTTGCGAAAAAAGTCGATCTCGGAATCCAGCCGAAATATTTGCGTGCCAGTCACGCTCCGACGACGGAGCATGGCAAAACTTCCGATGCGGCGGGTACGTCCGTGAGTGATGTCCGCCATGTTGTTCCGAAACGTACGTGATGTGGTTGGGCAAGTGAGGTTTATGCGATGAATGGGATGGCAACTCCGCCGGATACGGATGAAGCTGCCGATCAGCCGGTGAAGCCGCGTCTTGCACTTTTGCATGCGAGTCTGGTCAAGTCGATCGAGCGCGTCGAGTTCATCATCGATCTCGAAACAGAATCGTTGCAGCAATATCAGCCGATTGATCTCGGTGGCTTCAATCATCAAAAGAGTCACGGGCTGTTGGAACTCACGCGTGCGATGCGGGCACTCGGGACGGCGTCCTTCGATCAACAGATCATGGAGGATCTCATGCGGCTGCGCGAAAAATTGGAAAGGAATCTCACCGCCCTCGATATTCATCTCAAGGCTGTGCGCCAAGTCTCGACGCTTATTGCGCGGGCGATTGAGGACGATAATTCGGATGGAACCTATTCCGCGTCGATCAATCAGCCGGTGCGGTGATGATGATAAAACTCGTTGCGAGCTGCATCTGGATATGTGCCGTCACCCTCGCGGCGGGATATGGCGCAGCGACGTGGAAGCTCCAGCGGGCACAAGCCGCAGTACCTGCGCAAAGCGTCGAAAAGCTACAATATCACAAGACCCGCGCACTCAATGTTCCGATGATCGCTAACGGCGCGGTGCAAGGATATGTGGTCGTGCAGTTTGGCTATACAGAGACTCAAAAGGGAGAGCATATGGGGATCCCGCCGGATGCGTTCCTCCTCGATGAAGCGTTCCGGACGATTTATTCGGATCCCAAACTCGATTTCCATCATCTCGAAAAATATGATGTTGGCCAGCTGACGAAGATGCTCGCGCAGAAAGTCAATCGTCGGATGAATGCGGACGTGATCAAGGAAGTGCTGGTCGAAGAAATCAATTTCGTCTCGAAGGAGGATGTTTTGCGATGAAGACCATGCGGGGGCCTTCATAGCAGGCTGTGGGTCTAATGCTCCAGCTGCTCGGCGTGTGCAAAATTTCCTAAACATTGGAGGTTGGCTATGGCTTTCGATAAATTGACTTGGGTAGGTCTCATGGTTGTAGCGCTTGGCTGGGCGCTGCTTCTTTCCGGCACGTCGGCTATGGAAGCGATCTTACGGCTTACCGGCCGAGGTGACTTTCCTCCTTTCAATCTTGCTTTGATCACGCAGGCGACGATTTTGACCGGTTTTGGTCTCGCCATTCTTGGTGCTTTGCAAACTGGATTCGGCGCCTTGACTCGCTTCTTCGAGGCGGTGCTCGAACGCACTGCCCGGACCGGATCGAAGATGGTCGTTGCGTCTCAGCAACCACAGCCGCAGCCTCAGCCCAGAAAAGTGGTCGGGCGCGGGCAATTGAAGGACCGTCCCTATGTCTTGTTCGGCGATGGCAGTATCGAAATCGAGACGCTGCTCGGTTTGCGTCGCTTCCCTTCGCTTCAAGAGGCACATGAGTTCATCGGCCGCTGAACAGCTACGCGTGATCGCTTTGTGGTCCCGCGCTGGTTGTTTCGAGATGGAGCGGCTTCAGTTTGGACGCGCATCTTTGTGCTGAATTGGCTCAATATCAAACAATGAGAGCATGTCTTTTGTCGGAAAAGTCTGTCAACTTTTCCAGAACATGCCCTAGCGGACCATGGTTGGTCATCGCGGCGATCGGGTGAGCCGGGGGAGGTGTGAATGGCGGGTCCGCAATTGAGATCAGATCTCCGGCAGAGTCGCTTGTCCATGGGGCATGCACTGCGTTCCGCCTCTATGCGGCAGAAACTTGTCGCCAGGGGCGCGCAGCAGCTCGGCCGTTCGAAGCTACAGCTCTTCTCGGCGGTGGATCGCTTTGTTGTCGCGGCAGGCGTTCTGACTGCCGTCGCATCGGCGTCCTTTGCCACCTATATGGTTTCCACCGACCACCCTCATCAGATGTTCGGCGGGATCGAACATCTGATGATATTTGCGCAGCCGAGCAGCGGGAACCCTCATGCGCTCATCGCGCGTGTTCCCAAAGCGCCAGATGACCAGGGAATCGATTTCACGGCGACAGGCTCCATCCCAGGAAAACCGGAGGCGCATGCGAGACCAGTCTACATATTGCCTGCTTTGAATGCTCGCGTCGAGCCCGTCATCAAGGGCTTCGCTCTACGCGGCGTTAGCGGCAATGTCGCCATGGTCGAAAGTGTCGATGGAATCTATCGCGTCGAGCCTGGTTCGGTCTTGCCGGGTGCCGGCCGCGTGCTTTCGATCCAATGGCGGAAAGGCAAATTCGTGGTGGTCACTACGGAAGGCATCATTGCGGAGCAGCAGCCTTAGAGCATGTCCTATCGAGGACATGCTCTGTCTATTTGAAAGAGAAACGATCCCGACTCATCGTCGGTTGGTGGATATCCGGCACGGGTCGCTGGTTCAATAATCCAGTCTGCGGATTTTGAGGCCGAGCCGCATCAGCTCGGCGCGCGTCAAGCAGCGTGGATCAATCTCCGTCAAGACGCTCACGCCGATGTCGCATCCACGTTGCCAAGCGATGCTGGCTTCGAAAACCTGCTTACCGATCTCGTCAACGAAGCGGATGCGCCGGGGCAGAGGGATATTCTTGGCGATCCGCAAGCGCGCGCCACGTTTGGAGCGGTCGCGGATCTGGCTCTCCGTCAAAACCCGCGTGTTCACATCGAGGATCTTGGCCGAGCGCAAGTGAGAGCGCCAGCGCTTCTCCGTCCGCTTGTCGCCGTTGGGCGAAGCAGCGACCGGTGCGAGGACCATGTAAGTGACCTCGCTCCGGCCTGGAGACGACAGGCGTTTGACCTTGGTTGCATCGAGGATCGGACGTGCTGCGGCAGGATGAGGCTGCGAATCTGGCATGGGTGACGGTTCTCGACGTGAAGCGCGCATGATCTTAGCGCTCTTTGCACGAATGGCGCGCGGCTTCGGCGATCGTGGTAAATGCGTCGCCGCTTGATCCTATATATATTTGTATATAATATGCGGGTCGCTCGCCGGGCCGAGGTTGGCGTTGGGAGCGCGGGCAAATCATTCACAAGGGTGGTTTCAGGTCCGGGGTCGACACCGCAGCTTTGCCGGCAATGCCGGAGGCCATTTGATTGAAAACGCCATAAGGGCATGAAGGAGACGATCGATGTTCAATTCTATACGCCGGCGGTTTGTGGCGTTTGTTCTCGTTTACGCATTTGCCTTTCTGGGCACGGCTCAACATGGTTTCGCGGCAGAAACCCAAGGCGCGAATCACGGGCCTGTCATTTTTGCCGCAGCCAGTCTGAATACTGCGCTCGACGCCATAGCGGCCGCCTTTGCCGCGAAGACCGGCGCGGCGCCGAAAATCTCCTATGGTTCATCAGCGGTGCTGGCCAAGCAGATCAAGCAGGGCGGTGCTCCAGCTGACATCTTCATTTCCGCCGATCTCAAATGGATGGATTATCTCGACAAGGCGAAGCTTCTGAGGCCGGGCACCCGCCGCAATCTGCTGGGCAATGCGCTGGTCCTCGTCGAGCCTGCCACCGCGAAAGCGGAACTCAAGATCGCGAAGGGCTTTGCTCTTGGTGCTGCGCTCGGCGATGGCAAGTTGGCGGTGTGCACGGTGAGTTCATGCCCCGCAGGTGTCTACGGTAAGGAGGCGTTGGAAAAGCTGGGTGTCTGGAAGGATGTGGAGCCGAAGCTCGCCCAGGCTGACAATGTCCGCAATGCCCTGATGTTCGTCGCGCGCGGCGAAGCCAAATTCGGGATTGTCTATGCGACGGATGCCAAGGCCGAACCCAAAGTCAAAGTCGTCGACACCTTTCCCGAGTCGAGCCATAAGCCGGTTATCTATCCCATTGCGATTCTGGCAAGTTCGACTAATCCTGCCGCTGCGGGCTTTGCTGCGTTCATGACGTCTCAGGCTGCAGTCAAGATTTTGACAGATCAGGGGTTCACCGTCCTGGACCGTTGAGCGGACCAGCGGGCAAGGATGACGGAGGG
>DAIESR010000405.1 GCA_027346205.1 Beijerinckiaceae bacterium | reverse complement strand
GGTGTGGAAGCACAGTAATGTGTGTAGCTTACCGGTACTAATCGCTCGATTGGCTTGATCGTTCTCATTAATCAATGCCCATCTTGTGCCCCAGAAGGCGCAGATCGGTGCGCTCGCATGTGCGAGCATAAAAGACCAGTTTGCATCCTGCCTTTCGCCGGCCTGGTGGCTTCGGCGAAGTGTCCAGACCCGATCCCATCCCGAACTCGGCCGTCAAACGCTTCAGCGCCAATGGTACTATGTCTCAAGGCATGGGAGAGTAGGTCGTTGCCAGGCCTGCGAAAGGCAGGATACCTCTTCACTTCTTTGCAAACGGCGGCTTCGTATGCCTTCATGGGTACGAGGTCGCCGTTTGCATTGCGTGTTCATAATGGTTGAAGCGCCTCTGTCATAAAATGAAAAGGTGCTTATATCTTTGGCGCGGGGTGGAGCAGCCCGGTAGCTCGTCAGGCTCATAACCTGAAGGTCCTAGGTTCAAATCCTAGCCCCGCAACCAAACTACTGGCGAAGACTGCCGTCCCGGGCGACGAGTAGAGTATGTTCCGGAAAAGCCTATCAACTTTTCCATTATTTTAGACATCGGATATATCCGATGTCTCATTGATGAGAACATGCTCGAAGATCAGGCCGCAAAAGCCCCTCTGCGATAAAAAAGCCGGGCTTGCTCCACACATTTCAAAAAAATCGAAAAAACCGGCGCTGCCCCAAGGACAACGCCGGTCGAGAGATTTCTTATAAACGCCGCTCGGTCTCGCCGAGTTCCAGGCGCGCCACAATAATTTAGGCGTGGCATTCCCTCCTATATCCTGCCTTCAGTGAGCTTTGAATTGCTCAGGTCGATGTCACGAAATGCAATCTCCGCCCTCACTCGACCGCGGCAGGGGCCTTGTAGCGACGATAGACATAATCCGGGATGTCCGTCTCCGTCCCGTCGAAAGTGGCGGCGATCGCCTCCACCTTGTCGTGATGCGGCGAGAGGTGGCAAATCGGATCGGCGTTGCGCGCATCGCCGGTGAGCGCCAATGCCTGGCAACGACAGCCGCCATAATCTATCTCCTTGCGCTCGCAGGAGCGGCAAGGTTCGGGCATCCAATCCGTGCCGCGAAAGGCGTTGAAGGCCGGCGAATTCCACCAGATGTCGGCGAGCGAATGATCGTTCACTGTCCAGAATTCGAGGCCTGGAATGGTCTCGGCGGCATGACAAGGCAGCACCTTGCCGCGCGGCGTCACATTGAACGTCCGTTTCGCCCAACCGCCCATGCAGGCCTTGGGATAGGTCGCATAATAATCTGGGATGACATGGTCGATGACGATCTTGCCTGCATAGACTTTACGCAGTGCCTCGACCTCGGCCACAGCCTTTTCGGTCTGCGTCCGTGTCGGCATCAGCGCCTTCCGGTTGACCAGCGCCCAGGCATAATATTGCGTATGGGCGATCTCAACCCGCCGTGCGCCAAGCTCGACGGCGAATGTGACCATGCGGCCGGCGCGCTCGATATTGGCGCGATGGATCACGGCATTGACCGTCAGCGGCAGATCGACTTCGCGGACCCATTTCGCCACATCCATCTTGCGCGCGAAAGCGCCCTGATAGCCGGCAATATGATCGGCCGAAGCGGCTTCCGCATCCTGGATCGAGAGCTGGACATGATCGAGGCCAGCATCCGCCAGGCGCTGGAGCGACTCGCGGGTGAGCCCGATGCCGGACGTGATGAGATTGGTATAGAGGCCAACCTTGGCGCAATGGGCAACGATCTCGACGAGATCGCGCCGCGCCGCTGGCTCGCCGCCGGAGAGATGGGCATGCAGAATGCCGATCTCGGCGGCTTCGGAGAACACGCGCTTCCAGCTCTCCGTATCGAGCTCGCCGCCGCGCATTTCGACTTCCACCGGATTGGAGCAATAGGGGCAGGCGAGCGGACAACGATAGGTGAGTTCCGCGAGCAGGCCGACCGGCGCCGCGATCCGTTTCGCATTGGCTTCCGGCATGGGATGAGGCGCGTTCATAAGTCCACCATTCGTTTGGCGGCAAGTTCGCCGAGAAGACCTCGGACATCGGCCGCAACCCGGCTGCGCTCGGCCTTGAATTGTTCGGCGAGCCCGTCGACGATCTCACCCAATGTCGCGATGCCGTCGCAACGTTTCAAGATCTCGACCGCGATCGCATCGGTCTTGACCACGCGCTCCGGTGCTAGCAATAGCCATTCGCCGCGTGTGTCATCATGCTTGAGGCGGACGCCGCGCGGCAGCCGCGGCTTGACTTCATCGGCAATGACCGGCGTGTCGCTCATGCCGCCTGCCCGCGGCTGATGACATGCGTGCCCGGCTCCCAGGTGTCGGGCTGCCATGCGCCCGGCGGAACATATTTGTCGACATAGCCTGTCCAGAGCGCATCGAGCTGCGTCCATAGCACGCTGCATTTGAATTCAAGCGCCTTGATGACTGCATCCTGCTCGGCACGCGTCTTCGCATGCGTCTTGACGAAGGCGAGCGCCCATTCGGAATCGCGCTTGGCCTGCGGCGGCCGCTGCGAGAAATAGGCAAGCGTCTCCTTGCTGACGAAATCATAATTCGCCAGCATGCCGGTCAGCCTCTCGCTGATGATGTTCGGCGAGAACAATTCGGTGAGCGAGGAGGCGACCGCTTCGAGCGGCGTGCGGCTGCGGCAGAATTCGACATAGGCGTCGACGGCGAAACGTGTGGCCGGAAGAATTCCCTCCGTCGACATCACATAATCGCGCGGAAAACCGAGGCTGTCGGTCAGCTTCAGCCAGCGCTCGATGCCGCCGTCGCCTGCCTGCATTCCGTCATGATCCTCGATGCGCTTGCGCCATTGGCGCCGGTCCTCGCTGTCTACAAGACGGATGAGGACGGTCGCATCCTTGATAG
>DAIESR010000035.1 GCA_027346205.1 Beijerinckiaceae bacterium | reverse complement strand
CTCGCGGTTTTGCCCAAGGCCGAGGCATAGAAGCTGCGCAGATCGACAATATCGAGCGGCATGGCGTCTTCCTCGCATGTTCCGAGGCAGGGCGGAACCTATTTTCTATTTTGTGTGAGCGCGCTGCATTTGACCCAGCATGTTTGCCCCAGCATGTTTGACCCTGGGCCGGTGCTTGGATAGAGCAGGGCGAGATTGGGTCGAAGGTCGCCTCGCTATGCCCTTGGCACATCTTCGAAAGGCAGCGATATGATGCTGGAAATCCATCAATTTCTCTGTCTCGCCGACAATTTCGGCGTGCTGATCCACGAGCCCGAGACCGGCGCGACCGCCGCGATCGATGCGCCCGACGACGCGCCGATCCTTGCCGCGCTGGCCGAAAAGAACTGGCGACTCACCGACATTCTGGTGACCCATCACCACGCCGATCACGTGCAAGGCATTCCCGGTCTCAGAGGGGTCTTTCCCGATGTCCATGTCATCGGTCCGGCCAAGGAGGCGGCGAAAATCGGCAGGCTCGACAAGACAGTCGAGGAAGGCGATATCGTCAAGATTGGAACCCATGAGGCCCAGGTCATCGAAGTGCCGGGCCATACTTTGGGTCACGTCGCCTATTGGTTCAAGCGCGACGGCTTGTTGTTTGCCGGGGACACGCTCTTCGCCATGGGCTGCGGCCGTGGCTTCGAGGCGCCGGCGCAAGTGCTCTACCATTCGCTGATGAAGCTCGCGGCCTTGCCCGCCGCGACGCAGATCTATTGCGGCCATGAATATACGCTCTCCAACGCGCGTTTCGCCCGCAGCGTCGATCCCGCCAATGAGAATTTGAAGAAGCGGGAAGCGGAGGTCGCGGCGCTGCGCGCGGAAGGCCGCTTCACTCTGCCGACGCGCATGGATGTCGAATTGGCGACAAATCCTTTCCTGCGTGCCTCCGATCCCGCGATTCAGGCGAGCGTTGGCCTCTCAGGCCGCGATCCCGCGGATGTCTTCGCGGCTCTGCGCGAACGCAAGAACCGCGCATGAGGCCCGTGGGCGCGAGTGCTTTGCCGGAAGCGCAAGACATCATCCGCCTGCTCGGTCTCGAGCCGCATCCTGAAGGTGGCTATTATCGCGAGACCTTTCGGGACGAGCGTTGCGGACCGGACGGGCGCGCGGCCTCGACGCTCATTTATTTCCTGCTGAAGGCGGGACAAATTTCGGCTTGGCACAAGGTCGATGCGGTCGAAGTCTGGCACTATCATGCTGGCGCGCCGCTGCGCTTGAGTCTGTGGCGCTCGGGCGGCCCGCTGCAAATCGTCCATCTTGGTGTCGATCTTCTTTCCGGCGAAAGACCTCAATGCGTGGTGCCGGCCGGATATTGGCAAATGGCCGAATGTCTCGGCACTGCCGATGCGGCTTGGACGCTTGTCGGATGCAGCGTCGCTCCAGGCTTCGAGTTTTCCGGCTTCGAGCTCGCGCCACCGGGATGGCAGCCAGACCGTGGCGCCTGAGGCCTCTGCGTTTTTGCGCATGGCACAGCGAAAACCGAGTTAAGCCGACTTTCGCCCAACCGACCTTTGCCAAGCCTATTGTCGGCCAGCCTATTGCCCCGACGCTTGTCTTTGCGAGTAGCATAAACTCAACACAGCTTTTTAACGTAGTCCTGC
>DAIESR010000028.1 GCA_027346205.1 Beijerinckiaceae bacterium | reverse complement strand
TGATAAAATAGCCGCCCTCCGGCTTTGTCCAACGGGCCACGCCCGTGCCAGCGAGGCGCCGATCGAGCGCCTCGAGAACAGCATCGAATTTTGGCGCGATGAGGCGGCGATGCCCATCCATGAGCTGATAGAGGCCCGCGAGATCGCGCAGAAAACGGATGTGGCGGATCTGATTCAGCTTGTCGGGACCGATCGTGCGTTTTCCCGCGCGCGCCAAATACCAACGGACATTCGCCGCCGAAGAGGCGAAGAAGGCGAGCCCCGCCCCCGCCAGCGTCACCTTCGATGTCGAGGCATAGACGAAGGCGCGATCCGCGTTCCCCGCGGCCTCGCAAGCGTCGAGAATATTGCCGACGTCGTGTCTCTGCTCGGTCAGATGATGCAGCGTATAGGCATTGTCCCAGAAGATTCTTAAATCCGGCGCACCCGTGCGCATGGCGGCGAGACGCTCGACCGTCTCGTCCGAATAGATCTCGCCCGTCGGATTGGAATATTTCGGCACGCACCACATGCTTTTGACAGCAGGATCGCCGACGAGCTTCTCGACCATATCCATGTAGGGACCCTGCCCGGTCAAAGGCACGGGGATCATGCGAATCCCATATTCTTCGCAGATCGCAAAATGCCGGTCATAGCCGGGCACTGGACAGAGAAAGGTCGGCGCCGCCTCCTTCGACCAAGGCGCCGCCGAACCCGGCACGCCCTTCAACAGCGCCCAGACGATGGAATCATGCATCATCGCGAGACTTGAATTGTCGCCGACGATAATGCGATCGGGCGTCATACCCAGCACTGGCGCGAACAAGGTCCTCACCTCGGCCAGCCCTTGCACGCCGCCGTAATTGCGCGCATCCTCCCCCGCTTCGGTGAGATAATCGCCATTGCCCGGCAAGGCGAGCATGCCGTTTGAGAGATCGAGCTGTTCCGGCGCCGGCTTGCCGCGCGTCATGTCGAGCTTATAGCCTGCCGCGCGGAAGGCCTCATATTCACTCCGCACTTTTGCGAGCAGCGCCTGAAGTTCGGCGGAAGAAAGATCAGCGATCGGCGTCATGCCTGTCTCCAGATGGCACTTATAGATAAAGTCCGTTCATACGCGACGCGGCAGCGCTCACTTGCCGGTCAAGAGCAGGATCTTGCCCGTATGCGTTGAAGATTCCATCATGTCATGCGCCGCCCATGCATCCTCGAGCGGGAAAGTCGCGTGGATGATCGGCTTCAATTTGCCTTCATCGAGCAGCGGCCAGACCTTTTCCCGCAAGGCGTCTGCGATCGCGGATTTTTGCGCGAGGCTGCGCGAACGCAAGGTCGAGCCTGTCAGAGTCAGCCGCTTCAACATCATCAGCATGAAGTTGAAATTCTCGACAATGCTCGACTGCAGGAAGGCGATCTGCACGAGCCTTCCTTCAACGGCGAGGATCGAGAGATTCTTTTGCATATAGGTGCCGCCGACCATATCGAGGATGACGTCGACGCCCTTCTTCTGCGTGAACTTCTTCACCTCCTCGACGAAATCCTGCGTCTTGTAGTCGATGGCGAGATCGGCGCCCAAGGTCCGGCAGAAGGCGCATTTCTCCGGCGAGCCGGCAGTGGTTATCACGGTCGCACCGAAAAGCTTGGCAAGAGGAATGGCCGTCGAGCCGATCCCGCTCGAACCGCCATGGACCAGAAAAACCTCGCCCGGCTTCAAGCGGCCACGGGTGAAGACATTGTCATAGACGGTGAAGAAAGTCTCAGGCAGCCCCCCGGCCTCGACGAGGCTCAAAGAGCGCGGCACCGGCAGGCAGAGCGCCGCATCGGCCAAAGCATAATCAGCATAGCCGCCGGAGCCGACAAGTGCGCAGACAGCATCGTTGATCTTAAGCCCCGTCACGCCCTCACCGAGCGCGACAACTCGCCCCGAAATTTCAAGGCCCGGAATATTCGATTCGCCGGGCGGCGGCGGATAATTGCCCGTGCGCTGCATGCAATCCGGCCGATTGATTCCAGCGGCCACGACCTCAACGAGCACTTTGCCCGGACCCGGCTGCGGCACCGGGGCCTCGCCGATCCGAATCACCTCCGGCCCGCCCGAACCGGCGAAATAGACCTGACGCATCATCGCCGGCAGACTGACCATGCCCATCTCCCGCATTCTCTTTCGACAAGCCGCGCCCTTATAGAATAGCGCCGCGGCCCCTGCAAAATGCGCCTGGGCCGGGCGCAGAACCTACTCAGGACCAGTTGATAGATATTTCCGATTATGGCATAGGATATTCCAATTAATGGCGGGCAGGCTTATTATGAAATAGATCCGGTTTGCCTCCACCATCTGGAATTGGCCGCAGTTCCAGATGGTGGAGGCAAACCGGCTCGAAGAGGGCGCATCGGCATGGCCTAACAGCCATTGCCTCGGGACGATGCGCCCTAGAATTCCGCCCTTGCGACCGCCGCCAAGCGCTCGTCTCACCCTGGCGCAATGGCACGCTTAGCCAAGGCGGCGCGGTTTAATTTTGGCCGGCGACCTGACGCCCAGCCATAATTTGGACCACGGACGTTCTGTCGCCTTGCTCGCGGCACAGTGGACCATTATGCCGAGCATTGGGACGCCATCTTATCGTACTTTTGTAGTTGGTATGCCAAAATATACAGACGTCAAGATAATTGAAATATTGACTATTGGCATTTGGCATTCCAATATCTCGGAAAGGTCAGGAATATGACGAATTTGCCCAACTCGCGTACGACAGCAGCTTCGAAGCGGTCGCTTGATGCGGCTAATGATGAGCTGTTCTCACGAATCAAGACGGAGGAGAGCTTCAAGAGCAAAGTCTACGCGGCACTGAAGGAAGCCATCATCAAGATGGACGTCTATTCAGCGCCGGAGCCGGTGATGCTCGACGAGCGCGAATTGTCAGATCGTTTGGGCGTCAGCCGCACGCCGATTCGCGAAGCGGTCGCGATGCTCGAGCAGGATGGCTTTCTGCGCACCGTTCCGCGGCGCGGCATTCTCGTCGTGCGCAAGACCAAGCGCGAAATCATCGAAATGGTGCAGGCCTGGGCCGCGCTCGAAAGCATGGCGGTGCGTCTCATCACGCTCGATCCAAACGCTGATGTTGCTTCTCTCCGGCAGATTTTCAAGGAATTCAGCGAAGCCTACAAGCCGACGGAACATCTCAATGAATATTCCTCGGCCAATATCGCATTCCACCAGGCGATCATTCGCATGAGTGGTTCGCAAGTGCTCCGCGACATGACAGATAATCTGTTGCTTCACGTGCGCGGCATCCGGCAGCTGACTATCGGCAAGCTGGATCGGGCGCAACGTTCAATCGAAGACCATCTCGCCATTATCACCGCGATGGAGAATCGCGACACGGAACTCGCCGCCAAATTGTCGCGCGACCACACATTGGGTCTCGCGGCCTTCATTGAAGAACATGGGAACGAATTGTTCGAATGAGAACGTCGGTCCCTGGAGAACTCTAGGGAGAAAGTAATGCTCGATCATGTGGCTAAAGGAGAAACGACCACCACAGCAGACGACAGGTTAAAGTCAAAGTCGCGCGACACGAAAAGCGTCTCGGTCGGCCATCTCAATGCAAATACAGCCGATACAGAACATGAGCTGACGGATGGCTTTCACCTCGTCATCGAGGCGCTCAAGCTCAACGGCATCAACACGATCTATGGTGTGCCCGGCATCCCGATCACGGACTTGGGCCGTA
>DAIESR010000019.1 GCA_027346205.1 Beijerinckiaceae bacterium | reverse complement strand
AGCACTGAAGCTGACGCTCATTGCTCTCCAATGCGCTGCGCTGGTGACTTTTGGTAGCCGGGCGGCCACTGTGGCGACGCTGGTTTTCGGAACGCTCTACGCGATCGTATTTGGCTTGCGTATTTTGCGATCGGGACGGGTGCCGCTGCTGGGCATCGCGATCGCATTTCTGCTGCTGGCATTTGTGCCGCTTGCAGTCGGTGGGCTTGCGGATACTGGCTTTTTCAATGCTCTCTTCGAGCGCTTCATCTCGGACGGTGGCAGCGCCTATGCCCGTGTCGAAATGTTCGCGATGTTCAAAGCCATTCCCTTGCATAGCCTCATCATCGGTCCCGACGTCGCGTTGGTGGATAGTTTGCGACGGATGAACGGGCTCGAAGCTGGGATCGAAAATCCATTCGTGTCCATGACACTCTATCACGGAGCATTTCTAACGGTTCTGGTTTTTATCGCTTTGGGCTTGATGCTCTTTGAGGTGACACGTGATTGTCATCAGGGTGTCTGGCTGCCGATACTCATTTTCCTCATTCTTTTGAATGCCTCCGAAAGCATTGCGACGAAGACGACGACCGTCGCCAAATTCGTTATTATTCTCTTGTGCATGTATAGACCGCTTGCGGCAGCTTCCGATCTCAGTCGCGCGGCAAGGTCAGACCCAACGCGGAGATGATCGCCGGATCGAAAGCCCGCGTGGTGTCGTCCATCATGCCCATGCCATCGAACAGATCCCAGAATGCCCAAGGAAAGCCGAAGCTTTCGGCACTTTCGCGCACATCGCGAATGTAGCGGTCTCGATCGGACGCGGCTGACGCCACAAAGTGCTTGTCCGTGCGCAAGGCGCCGAACTCGCCCATGAGGATACGCGCCGGGGCGATGCCATGGTGCTTCCCCCAGGCCTGCGCCATAGCGAGATAATGGTCGATGAAAGGCCGTGCCGGCCGCGCGTCGAAATAGACCTTCAGTGCGTCTTTCGCTTCTTGATAGGCGGCATGTTTGGCTGCTGTCGTTGTCGTCAGATCCTGCGCCATTCGCGCCCGCACCGCGGCGAGCGTTGTTTCCAGAGACCCGGCGGCAGCCGGCCAAGGCACCGCATTGAGCCAGCGATACATGGGCTCGCTCATCCAAGTCGCGCCTTGGTGCGTAAAGAGATAGGGCTCGTAGAAATGAAATGTGAAGAGGAGTGGCTCCAGCGCGAGGAGCGGCGCGGGATCGAGCGCATCGAGCCCCGCGATCATGCTGCCGCATCCGCCGGTGGCCACCAACGTGAGATTGGGCGCTTCGCTCCGGATCGTTGTCAGCAGGCTTGTCTGCACGTCGCGCCAGGCAACGGAATCACAGGCTTGCGGCGGCTCGTTGACCGGCTCGAGCGCCACCCGGGTGAGATCGAGATCCGCGAGTTGGTGGCCGATGTCCTTGGCCAGATTCTGGTAGACGGCGAACTTCGGCGCAGCTGTGCTGGAGACCATGCGGGCCGGCGTCCAATAATGGGTCGCGCCATTGGGCTGGATATTGACGACGACCGACAGGCCAGCGCTCAAGGCCTGCTCGACAGCGCTCATGAGCATATCGAGTAGGCGGGTCTTGTCTTGCTCTCCGGCAGCGAGAAAAGGTCCGGGATCGACGGGAATGCGGATGAAGTCGAAGCCGGCTTGTCGCAGCCGCACGAGGTCGCGCGACGTCGGTATGGGGCGATCGAGTTCGAACGGGGGCCATGCGTAGTCGGTTCGCGGCGCGGGATATTCGCGGGTCAACGAGAACCAGGGCCATGTGTTGACGCCGCGCCGCAGAGAAAGCGGCATAGGTTTGCCGCGTGGAGATTTGGCTTGCACAGGTTTGGTTTGCACAGGTGCGCCGGCGAGGCTGGCAAGCGCCGCGACGGCACGCAACATCTGCCTGCGGGAGAATGACATCACCACGGATTCTTTGCTGTGGCCTTCGGTCGGAAATCTATGGTCTCGGGAGAGAGAGCGCTCAAGGATAGCGCCTCGCGCTCGTAAGCCAAGAGGATATCAGGCCAGCGAAAGAGCAGGCGTGCGCGCGACCGCGCCACATGCCTGCAACCGATGACGAGATCATCGTCTGTGAGCACTTCTTCCATTCGCCGTGCGCAGCTGTTGGTATCGGTGAAGAAGATGCCGGCCTCTGCGGCGGTCCAGCGGTTATAGGCATTGTCATAGGCAATTGCCGCGTTGCCGGCCCATAGCGCTTCGACAAGCGACGGATTGGTGCCGCCCACCCTATGTCCATGGACATAGGCGCGGGCATGAAAACGCAGAGCTTGGACAATGTTGGCATCATAGATGGCGCCGGGGAATATGACCTCCTCGCTCGCAGCGGCGCGAACCCGGCGGTGATAGGCCAGGCCGTCATCCAGCGTGCCGAGCACGACCAGTTTGGCATAGCGCCGCTTGCGGGAGAAAGCCTCGACGATCTCGAGGATGCTATTGTCCGGCTCGATGCGGGCTACGGACACGAAATAGCGGTCTGCTACCAGGCCGAGCGCATATATATGCTCTTCTGGTGCGGAATAGACCGGTGATCCGCCATAGGTGATGGTGACCGTTTTGTGTTGCACGCCACGGGTCGCGAGATGAACAGCGATTGCGGGATGGTCGGCGATCAAGCGATGGGACGTCCAGGCCGCGATCCATTCATTCATCCAGAACCATGCCTTGATCGGCAAGCTCCATTTCGGGCGGCGCCATTCGATGCCGTCCATATTGGTCATGATCTTGCGACCCTTGATGCGTAGATAAGGAAGGAAGGCGGCTCCATTATATCCAAGGACGAGGCACACGCCGTCGCGTGTGGCGGCATCGCGGATGCAATGCCAGTCGAATTCCAATGTGGCGAGCGGTCCTCGTGAGGAGACCTGGATGCAGATGCGTTCGATGCCGCGCCAGTCTTCGCTGCGCACGCGCTGGCGCACGACCGGGACTTCCTCCTGGCAGTAGACGCCGACTTTCCAGCCTCGCGCAACAAGAAAGAGCGCTAGATTTTCCGCGAGAGTTTCAAAGCCGCCATGCGCAGCCGGAACGCCCCGCGTTCCTAAAATGAGAATCCTGGGCTCTGCCGTTATAATTTTTGTTCCAATCTCTGCCAGCATGTGACCCGAAACGAAGCATTCGAATGGACCTTCCTGTGAAGCAGCAACGGACATACCCGTGATCGTCCTTTCTCCATTGCGCAGAGCGGTGGAAAATGCGGTCGAGGAAAAGGAAAAGCCGACGTGCGGATCGCCTGCGTGCACCAGGGCTATGAACTCTACGGTTCCGATCGAAGCTTTGCCGAAAGCGTTGCGGCGCTAAGCACCGCCTATCTGGGTGCGGAAATCGATGTCGTCTTGCCGCGCAGCGGACCGATCGTCTCGCTTCTGGAAGAATCGGCGACGCGCATAGCCTTCGAGCCGCTTTGGGTGCTCAGGCGGCGAAGCATATTGAGATTGGCGACAGCAGGCATTGCTCGGTTGCCCGCCGCGCTTGCCCGGGCCGCGCGCCGGCTGCATGGGAGCGATCTCGTCTATATCAATACGTCGGTCATCTTGGACCACATGCTCGCCGCCCGCTTCTTCCGCGACAAAGCCTTGCTGCATATTCACGAAATTCCGGAGGGGGTCGCGCTCAAGATCCTGCGGACAATCGTGCTTTGGAGCGGTGCTGAAATCATTTTCAACTCGCAAGCTACGCGAACGGCCTTCGCACTTCCGGCGCACATGCGGACGCATGTGGTCTATAATGGCGTCGCCGGGCCGTCGGCGCCCGAGCCCATGACTTATGATGGCCAGAGACCTCTTCGCCTGCTGATGCTCGGGCGCATCAACTGGAACAAGGGACAGGAAATCCTGCTGGAGGCCATTGCCCGACTGCCGCTGGAGGTGAGGCAGCGGCTCGAACTGCGGATAGTCGGCAGCGCTTTCGAAAATGCCGAGCGGGAGCGCACCTTGGCGGCATTGGTGGCGGAAATGAATTTGACGGGCCAAGTGGGCATCGAGCCCTTCATACCGGAGGCCTCACCTCTCTATCGATGGGCAGATGTGGTGGCAGTCCCATCGCGCCGCTCGGAATCGCTGGGTCGCGTGGCAATAGAAGCAATGGCCTTCGGGCGCCCCCCGATCGTTTCTGCGATCGGCGGGTTGATGGAAGTTGTCGAAGACGCGCACACCGGCTGGCTTGTGTCGCCGGGCGACGCATCGGCTTTGGCCGAACGGCTGCGCGCGATCATCGAGAATCCCTCGGCCTGGCGCAGCTTTCCCGCAGCGGCACGAGCGCGCTACGAAGCACTCTTCAACGAGAAGACCGCGGCCTCTGCGATCGTGGCAATCGCCGCGGCCAAGCTGTGCCGGAGCGCCAGCCCATGCTCGACCGGGAAGGGGGCTCCTGTGACGCCCGATGCGCGATGAAGCTGACGGATCTTACCCGTATCACGCGGCGCCTCGTGCTCATGCTCAGCGGCGAGGCCATGCAAAGCGGCTTCCATTTCGCGCTCAATATCGCTCTGTTGCGTGTGCTGAGCGCGCGGGACTTCGGCGTCTTCGCCATTGTCATGGTGATCGGCGGGTTGGGCCTCGCCTATATCCGCGCTCTTACGGCCATGCCGGCGACCGTGTTGATCGGACGCAGCCGCACGCGCCGCGCGGCAGATGCCTATGACGTGACTTTCGGGTCGGGCGCGGTGCTGCTGTCGACGCTCATCGCGATCGGCGTCGTTCTGCTCTTGAATGTTTGGCTGGACTCCGGTGCCCTCGCGGGCGGCTGTTTCGTCGGCCTGTGGTCGATGCGGAGCTATCTGCGCGTGGCCTTCTTTGCGCGCCGACGCCAAAGGGCAGCGACCATTGGCGATTTCGCATTCATTCTGAGCGGAGCTGTCATCTCTTTTGCGCTATGGGGCAATGGCGAGAACCTTTTGCCGAGAATCTTCCTCGCTCTGGCGGTGGCAAACGCCATAGGCATAGCAGTTATGCTGGTGCTGTCGCGGCGGCCGTTTCGGATCAGTTACAGGAATAGGGTGCGGCAGCGCTATGCCCGGCTTTGGGATCAGCTTGGCTGGTCGGGCTTGAGTGTCACTGCTGCAAACTTGCAGGGTCAGGCCGTCGCCCTGCTGGTCACGGCATTTGGCGGGCCGGCCGCCTATGCCCCTATCGCAGCGACCCTGGTGCTGTTCTCGCCGCTGCGGGTCATTGCAACGGCGCTCGGCAATATGTTGCAGCCGGAATTGTCGGGCGAACTCGCACGCGGCGAAGCGGGCCATGTGTGGCATCAGACCAAGGTCTGGTCGTTCATTGCCGGACTTGTCGGGCTTGTTTATGGCGCAGTGATCATCATTATCCTGCCGCGGATCGACTCCCATGCTCTGCAAGGCAGTCCCGTCCGTCTGATCGGGTTCTTTGCCTGCGTGATCTATACTATGATGATGTTTTACGTGATGCCGCGCATCCTGCTGGAGGTCATGACGGCTTTCCGCACGGTCGCGCTTATCACGGCTGTGGCAGGGGTTGTCGGTGCCGCGCTTGTCGTCGCCATCTTGTTCGTGGCGCCGCCGGCCAATGCGCTTGCGGGCGGTGCGGTATCAGAGGCATTGGTGGTGGCGGCGTCTTGGGTGGTCGTCTACCGCAGACTGCACAGGGCGAGGGCAGGCGCTGAAGCTGAGATCCCGGATTTGCTGTACGGGCCGCACCCTTCAGCCCAGTCGACCGCGTCTCGGACGAAGCGATAAGGTGCATGAGCGCGACCTCGCCGATGCCGTCACGCGCCAAGCTGAGATGTTATTGTCTCTGATCCGCCGACGGTGTCGCCGCTATCGGGTTATTCAGTGGCTGATGTGACGATTTTTCGGAGGCAAATCGCTGCGCGAGGGACGCGGCGGCATGTTTCGCGCCGAACATGAAGCGCATGACTGGGCCGAAGGTCGGGGCAGCCAAGAGACCGACGAAAAACAACCCGGGTACGGACGACTCGCCGAAGCGATCGAGCTGCGGCGCGCCTTCGAAGGCCGCGATGCTCGACATCAAGGCCGGGTCCAGAAACGAAAGGCGTCTCAGATCAGCTTTGAAGCCGGTCGCGGCGATCACATGGTCGAATTCTTTTTCCTCCGTTTTGCCGCCTGCACGCAGGAAGAGATGGACCTTGCCGTTGGAAGCACTGGCGCGCATGATCTCATGCGAGGTCAGAACAGGCAGCTTGCCCGAAACGCGATTCTTCAGCCACCATGCGCCTGACGGCCCCCAAGTACGCCCGACAAGATAGAATCGCAGCGATCGCGGTAGCATGGAGAAGACTTGCGGAAATTCAGATGCCGCGACACTGCGCCAGCCAAAGCCAAGCCCTGCCTCGGGATTGATGATTTTTTGCAGCAGAGAACGCTCACCATCATTGTCCGCATTCCAGCTGACATGATCGCTGCTCGCGATGATGCTCACATTGGTTCCTTGCTCATGCAAAAGCGCGGCGGTCTCGAGGCTGCTTTGCCCGGCGCCGATGACGGCGACATCCTTCGCTATGAAGGGCGTGAGATCCTTGTGGTCGCTGCTATGCGAGTAGAGCTCAGGCGGAAGCTCGGTCAGAGCGGACGGGAGATTGCAGAAATATCTGTGGCCGGTCGCAATGATCACATGTCTGGCATGGACCATGTCGCCATTTGAAACGCTCAGGTGGAATTGACCATCTTGTCGGGATAGCTGCGTCAGTTGCTGATCTTGCACGTCGGGCACGGCATGAATCTGAAACCATTCCGCATAATTGAGAAAGAGCGCGATCGGCACCGGCCGACCGCTTGCAACATAAGAGATCCCCTTTTCAACGCAGAAGCGCTCGAAGGTGTAGCGACGTTCCGGGTCCCACAAATTTGACGCATGCGCCTCGGAGCGCAGAAGCATGGCGGTTGGCATATAGCGCCGCCAACTGCTCATGGGCTGACCAAAAACCTCGTGGGAAATTTCTTTGGCGCGAAGGTGAGCGGAAATGGAAAGCCCATAAGGACCGGCGCCAATAATTGCGATGTCGGTTGTTCTCACAGCAACGGTCCTCCGTTGTTCAAACATAATCCTCGAATGCCCGCCCCCGATGACTTTGTCGGTAAGATCGCGGTCGCCGTTGCACAGACCAGCAACAGCTTCATTTACCCGAAATAAATCATGATCGCATGTTCACTTCTGATCGAAGTCGCATACAATCTTCAGCATCGATTAAGTGTTAGGGTTAATTCGCTTGCGCAATTGGCGACCAGCAGCTGCGAGCGTGCCGTAGGAATATTGGATAATGGCGGGCATCGGGTCATCGAGGCGCCAGTATCCATCACGGATGCGCGCGGTGGCGGCAAGCTTAGGGCGCAGCGTCTTCAGCGGCTCAAATATCGACGCGCGCCATACCACTTCATTACTCGGCAACGCCCGAGGCGGCAGTGGAAGCTCAAGCTCGTGGCAATAGGCGTCGAGCGGAATATTCACGCCGCAGAGCGTGGCAATTTCCTCCTGCCAATCCGTGCGGCCCACGGTCGGCTCGATGAGCACGAAACGCCGATTGGGCGCATCCCACTTATATTCGACGCTGCCCATGCCGCCATAATCGACACTTTCGAGAAATGATTCCGTTATGGGCTCCAAAATATCGCGTGCCTCGGCGGCCGCGGCGGTGCAATAGGCGGTGAGCCCTATGCCGGGCGGGCTGCTGGCAAGCTTTCGGCCGGTGAACATGCTGACGATTTTTCCATTGCGGCCCCGGTAGAACAGACAAAAATAAATATGGTCGCTGCCGCCATCCACCCATTCTTGTGCGATGGCCTCACCCGCGCGTGCGAGCATTTCTTCGCATCCGGCAAGCGCATCCTCGAAGCGCTCGAACACGACAACGCCACGGGCTTTCCCCGAATGGACAGGTTCTTTGTCGGCCGGTTTGACCACGATCGGAAAATGAAGCGACCGTAGCGTGCCGGCAATATCCGAATCGGCACGAAGGACTGCGCCGCGCGGCACAGTCAGGCCGCTTGATATGGCGAGTTCGTGGAAGCGCGCTTTATCCTGCAGCGCGATCACCGTTTCATGGGTCGGCAGGCGAAATCGGAACGCAGATTCGAGTTTGCCGCGATTTTCGGAAATCGCGAGAACGGCCATTTCATGTGTGTTGAACAGGACAGGCCGCTCCCCGAGCGTGCCATGCAATTTCAGCAGCGACTCGACAATGTCCTGGCCGTCCAAACTTTTCGAAATGACGGGCTGTGCGTAGCGCGACCACATGCCCGGGCTGAGCCGATCGTTGTCGACGACATAGGATTTGACACCGCCGCATCCGAGGCTGCGAATGACGCCGAGCCCGTTGAGCCGACCAAGAATGACGACTGCGGGCACGTTACATGACATGGGGGTGCGCTTTCTCACGAGCACGGCGGTGCTTCCAAGGAGCGATTCATATTGGCCATCGGCGCCCCTGTCACGCCAGCTTGCGGTGCCGGTAAGACGAGGAGGCGAAGCTCAATCGATGAAGCCGCGCTCGCGTGCTGCCGCTTCCGCGAAAAGGCGGGCCATGCCGGTGAAGTCCGCGGCGTCATGAGGTGTTACCTGGGTATTGCCGAGGGTGATGCCATCGCCGACGACCCGCTTGCCGTCGCGCTGCTCGATATAAAAGGCATAACAGTGCAATTCGGCGACGTGGTGCACCAGGATAGTTTCGGCATCGATCTGATCGACGCTGAATTCAGCATCTCCGTGCATATCCTCTGCCATGTTGCCTCCTTTTCGATCGAATGGTGTCGCCTCGGGCGCAAGCTCATATGGATATGCGACAATTGAGCCGCGCCATGCCTGCTGTCAAAGCTCTCGCGTGGCGATGGAATTGGGCTTTCGCACGGCTATTAATATGAATTATGATCAATATAAATAAGCGGCAGCCAAGTCACGGATGGGCCGGACGACTTCCCCCGTATCCGGGTCGTGGTCGCTACCCATTTCCTTCACATCTACTCTCGTGAAGTGCTCTCGTGAAGACACCATTCGCCGAGCCCGACCAAGGTGTGGGGCGCAAGGCACGAAGACGAAAAGCGATGGCATTGACACTCTTCGAATATGTGACATCGAACAATGACGGTGTCATGCTGATGGCACGGGACGAGCCGCTGCTCGTCGAGGCCCTCATCCAGAAAGACGCGATCGATGGCCATTTCGATCTGCGAGAGGCTTCGACCCATGACCGCCAGACGGTCGTCCTCGCGCATCTCGAAACCTTCGGTCGGATCGCGGCGGGCAAATATGAGCGGGGCGAGCTCAATTATCATGATCTCGCCGGGCTACGGGTCGCCCATATTCGCGTCAGCCTCTTCGACATAAAGGCGAGCGGCTTGTTGCGCCATGTCGGGGCGCAAAGACCAGAGGCTTGAGGCCTCGGCTTACAGCGGTGAGAAGACCCGCTCGTCGTCGGGTCTCAATGGCCCTCGAAGGCGATGAGCGTGTGAACAGGCACGCCCAGCGCTTCGATTTTCTTGGTGCCGCCGAGCTCCGGCAGATCGATGACGAAACAGGCGGCGACGACCTCCGCGCCGATGCTTTCCAGGATCTTCACCGCGCCTTCCGCCGTACCTCCCGTGGCGATGAGATCGTCGACGAGAATCACTTTTTCGCCAGCGACCAGGGCGTCCTCATGCATCTCCATTTCGTCGATGCCATATTCGAGCGAATAGCCGATCGTCACCGTCTTATGCGGCAGCTTGCCCTTCTTGCGGATCGGAATGAAGCCGATCGAGAGCTGATGCGCGACCGCGCCGCCGAGAATAAAACCGCGCGCCTCCATGCCGGCGACCTTGTCGATCTTGGTTCCGGCCCAGGGCTGCACCAGTTCGTCTATGGCCCGGCGGAAGGCGCAGGCATTGCCGAGCAAGGTGGTGATGTCGCGGAACATGATCCCCGGCTTCGGATAGTCCGGAATGGTCCTGATGGCGGCTTTCAGATCGGTCTGGAAACTCATGGCTGAGAGACTCGCTTCATGATGGCGTCGAGCTTTTTCAGAAGCTCCGGATCGCGGGATGCGGCAGGCGTGATGAGCGCCGCGTCGAGGGCCCGATCCGAACCGATCGGACATGACTCATGTTCGGCCGTAAAATCCCGCAAGAGGCGTGCGAGAAGCTGCGCCGCCTTGTCGGCATTTGCCGTCACGATCATGAGCACCGTGGTGACATCGACATGGTCGTGGTCGGGATGCCAGCAATCGAAATCGGTCACCATGGCGATGGTCGCGTAAGAAATCTCCGCCTCGCGGGCGAGCTTCGCTTCCGGCATGGCGGTCATGCCGATCACATCATAGCCCAAAGCCTTGTAGCTCAGCGATTCGGCTTGCGAGGAGAATTGCGGCCCCTCCATGGTGACATAGGTGCCGCCTTTCACATAAGCGATGCCCTCGGCCTCCGCCGCCGCGGCGATCCGCGCCTGGAGCAAAGGGGCGATCGGATGCGCCATGGAGACATGCGCGACACAGCCATTGCCGAAGAAGGAAGAGGCGCGGGCATAGGTACGGTCGACGAATTGATCGACCAATACGAAAAGACCTGGAGCAAGCTCCTGCTTGAACGAGCCGCAGGCCGAGACGGAGACGATGTCGGTCACACCGACGCTTTTCATGGCGTAGATATTGGCGCGGTAATTTATGCCTGAAGGTGACAGTACATGGCCGCGGCCATGGCGGGCGAGAAAGACTACTTCGGTGGACCCGATGCGACCGAAGCGCAAAGCGTCGGACGGTTCGCCCCAAGGGGTTGAAACAGTTTTTTCATACAGATCTTCGAGGCCCGGCAAATGATAGACGCCGGAGCCGCCGATGATCCCGATAATGGCTTTGGTCATACGGCCATAATCCGATGCGCTGGAGCCGCAGGGCCGGAAGGCAAAAGCGATCCGAGGCGGACGATCAGCTCGATTTGAGGGAAGGTCTCATGCGAGACCGGAGCTTGTCCATAAGGAATGGTTGGTCGATCTTTCCCGGACATGCTCTCGAAAGGGCGCTCAGTTTCGGTCGCGCTTCGCCGAGAAGCAAGGGGTTTGCGGCAAGATTTCCGCTTCGCTCGGGCGGTCAGAGCTGGACGCGCAAACTTCATCAGACCAGTCGAGAAAATGTGATCGCGCGTTTCGTGCCGATGGACGAAACAAAGAGCGCAGGCATTCCGTAGTCTCCTTGAGAGAATGCCGATCGGCGAGTCCGAGATCGGCCTCTCGCGGGATTGGAACTTGCCTATCGGGACATGCGAACCCGCGTTACCCCGGCAGGTGCGAATGAATCGATAGGGAGCAAGGCCATGTTGATCCGCCGCTGGAGAAATTGGGAAATTCCAGAACGCGAGGCAACGCCCGAGTCTGTGTTCGCCGGGCGGCGCAACCTTCTGAAGGCGGGGGCGGCGGCTCTCGTCGCCGAGGCGCTCTGGCCGCGAGACCTCTTCGCGGCGAGCGATCCGACCGCGGCTCTCTATCCGGCCAAACGCGACAATGCCTATAAGCTCGACCGTCCGATCACGCCCGAGTCCGTCAACACCCATTACAATAATTTCTACGAATTCGGCATGGGCAAGGATGCCGGTGACGCGGCCTCCGTTCTCCCGATAAGGCCCTGGTCCATTCAGTTCGACGGCCTTGTCGAGAAGCCGCAGACCATAGCGATCGACGATCTCATCCGCCGCATGCCGTTGGAGGAAAGGCTCTATCGGCACCGCTGCGTCGAGAGCTGGGCCATGGCTATTCCCTGGACAGGCTTTGCGTTGAAGGCGCTCGTCGATTATGCCAAGCCGCTCGCTGGCGCCAAATATGTGCGCATGCAGACCTTCAAGGACTCGAAGATCGCGCCGGGCCAGCGCCAGTTCTGGTATCCCTGGCCTTATACCGAGGGGCTGACCATGGCGGAGGCGACCAATGAACTCGCTTTCATGGTCACAGGTGCCTATGGCAAGCCGCTCGCCAAATGTTTCGGCGCGCCGCTGCGGCTCGCGACGCCGTGGAAATATGGCTTCAAATCGATCAAATCGATTGTTCGCATTTCCTTCGTCGCGGAGAGGCCCAAGACATTTTGGGAGGCTTTGTCGCCGTCGGAATATGGCTTCTGGGCCAATGTCAATCCGAAGGTGCCGCATCCGCGCTGGAGCCAGGCGACGGAAGAACTCCTCGGCATGGGCGGCAAGCGCGTGCCGACGCTATTATACAATGGCTATGCGGAACAGGTTGCTGGTCTCTATACAGGCCTGACCGGCGAAAATCTCTTCATGTAAATCTGACGCGACGGCCGCGCCTACGTACGGGCCGTCGCTCCTAAAATCTTCCGGCATGGGCTCAATGCGCAATGCCATCCCAGATCTTTTTCTTGGTGAAATACATCAGCACAGCGAAGACGATCAAAAAAAGCATGACGCGGAAGCCGAGCTTCTTGCGATCTTCGAGCTTGGGTTCCGCCGCCCAATAAAGAAAGGCCGCGACGTCCTTCGAATATTGCTGAACCGTTTGCGGCGACCCGTCTGTATAGGCGATCTGTCCATCGGCAAGCGGCTTCGGCATCGCGATCTTGTGGCCTGGAAAATATTCGTTCCAGTTTAGATTCTTATGGTCGGTATAGCCGTTCAAAAGGGCGACAATATAGTCGGGCCCCTGCTCTTGATATTGGGTGAAGGCATCGAAGATGAAGAGCGGGAAGGGCCGCGGATAGGCGCGCGCCTTGGCGAGATCCGACATGTCTGGCGGTTCGACGCCGAACGCGGCAACGGCGGCTTCTTTATTCGGGAAGGGTGCTGGGAAACGATCCGATGGCCGGCCCGGCCGCTCATACATGTCGCCCTTATCATTGGGACCGTCTTTGACCTTATAGGTCGCCGCCAGCGCCTTTACCTGAGCTTCCGAAAAATCCGGCCCGTTTCGTTCGGCGAGATCGCGAAAGCTCAAAAGGTTCAGTGAATGACAATTGGAGCAGACTTCGCGATAGACCTTGAAGCCGCGTTGCAGCTGCGCTTGGTCGAATGTGCCGAAGGGCCCTGCGAAACTCCAGCTCTGTCGCTGTGGGATGGCCACCTCATGTCCGACTGCCGTTGGCGCGCCGGCGGTGTCGGCCGCCCTTGCGGGGAGCCCGCCCAGAATGAGCGCACCAAGCGCCAAACCAATCAGACCCGATGTCTTGCGCAGGACCATGGTCTTTTTTCCTAAAAGCAAATCCATCACGGATGCCAACATCGGCTTTAGACTTTTGTGCCCGCCGGTGTCGGTTCGAGAACCGAATCGGCGATCGAGGCCGGCAGGGCGCGCGGTGTCTC